>JADGGM010000222.1 GCA_019689955.1 Gemmatimonadaceae bacterium | reverse complement strand
CGCGGGTGTGCACATTGGCGGTGGCGGGGGGGGGCGCGCGCGCCCACCACGACGTGGAGGTGGTCCTGGCGACGATGGGGGCGCCGATCACGCACGGGCAGCGCGCCCAGCTCGCGCCGCTGCCGGACGTGACGGTGGCGGAGAGCCGGTATCGCCTTGAGTGGATGCGCGATCCGTGGGACGACGTGCGGCGGGCGGGGGAGTGGCTCCTGGAGCTGGAGGCGGACGTCCGCCCGGACGTCGTGCACATCAACGGCTACGCGCACGCCGCGCTCCCCTGGTCTGCGCCGGTGTGCGTGGTCGCGCACTCGTGCGTGTTGTCGTGGTGGCGCGCGGTGCGCGGCGAGGCGGCGCCGCCGTCGTGGGACCGCTATCGCGCCGCGGTGCGCGCGGGGCTGGCGCGTGCGGGGATGGTGATCGCGCCCTCCGCGGCGATGCTCGCCGCGCTCGCCGAGTACCGCGTCGCGCTCCGGGAGGCGCGGGTGATCCCGAACGCGCGGAGCGCCGCGCGCTTCGTGCCGCGGGAGAAGTATCCTTTCGTGCTCACCGTCGCGCGTCTCTGGGACGAGGGGAAGAACGCGGCCGCGGTGGAGCGCGTCGCCGGTGACGTCCCGTGGCCCGTGTACGTCGCAGGCGATAGAGGGCGCGTCGGGGAGGTGCCGTACCGCAACGCCTCGTACATCGGCCGCTTCGACGAGCCGGAGCTCGCGCGGTGGATGGGCCACGCGGCGATCTACGCGCTGCCGGCGCGGTACGAGCCGTTCGGGCTGTCGGCGCTCGAGGCGGCGCTGTGCGGCGCGGCGCTCGTGCTCGGCGACATTCCGAGCTTGCGGGAGGTGTGGGAGGACGCGGCGTGCTACGTGCACCCCGACGACCACTCTGGGCTCCGCGATGTGTTGCGCGAGCTGGCCGCCGACGGGGCCGCGCGCGCCCGGCTCGGCGCCGCGGCGCGCGCGCGCGCGGCGACGTACACCCCGACGCGGATGGCCGCCGCCTACCACGCGGCGTACCGGGCGCTCCTCGGAGCGCATCGGGTGGAGGAGCGGGCATGCGCATCGTGATGTTCTATCACTCGCTGATCTCCGACTGGAACCACGGGAACGCGCACTTCCTGCGCGGGATCGCCACCGAGCTGCTCGCGCGCGGGCACGAGGTGGCGGTGTTCGAGCCGGTGGATGCGTGGAGCGTGCGGAACCTCGTCGCCGAGCGGGGACCGGCGGCGCTCGTGGCGTACCGACGGGCATATCCCGCCCTCGTCAGCCAGCGCTACGATGACACGCTCGACCTCGACGAGGCGCTCGACGGCGCGGACCTCGTGCTCGTGCACGAGTGGAACGATCCCGCGCTCGTGCGTCGCATCGGGGCGCACCACGCGCGCAACCCCCGCGCGAGCGGGGGATACGTCCTCCTCTTCCACGACACGCACCACCGGTCGCTCACCGCGTCCGCCGAGATGGCGGAGCACGACCTCCGGCACTACGACGGCGTGCTCGCCTTCGGCCGCGCCGTGCGCGACCGCTACCTGGAGCAGGAGTGGACGCATCGCGCCTGGGTGTGGCACGAGGCGGCGGACACGCGCATCTTCCGCCCCCTCGATGCCCCCGGGCGGCTCGGCGATGTCGTGTGGATCGGGAACTGGGGAGACGACGAGCGGACGCGCGAGCTGCGCGAGATGCTCATCGAGCCCGTGCGCGCGCTGCGGATCAAGGCGCGCGTGCACGGGGTGCGCTACCCGGAGCACGCTCGGAGGATGCTGCGCCGCGCGGGGATCGACTACGCCGGGTGGCTCCCGAACTACGAGGTGCCCACGGTGTTCGCGCAGTTCGGCGCCACGGTGCACATCCCGCGCCGCCCGTACACGCGCGCGCTCCCCGGCATCCCGACCATCCGCGTGTTCGAGGCGCTCGCGTGCGGGATCCCGCTCATCTCGGCGCCGTGGGAGGATACGGAGGGGCTGTTCACCGCCGGCGAGGATTTCCTCGTCGCGCGCGACGGAGCGGAGATGCGTCGGCACCTGCGCGACGTGCTCAACGATCCCGCGCTCGCGAACGCGCTGCGGGCACGCGGGGTGCAAACGATTCGCGAGCGACACACCTGCGCACACCGGGTGCGCGAGCTCCTGGCCATCGTGGCGGAGCTCGACTCGAGGACACCGACGAGGGCCGTGACGGTATGAGCGCTCGACTCCACATCGCGTTCTTCGGTTCCAGCCTGGTCTCGGCGTACTGGAACGGCGCGGCGACGTACTACCGCGGGATCGTGCGGGCGCTCCACGACTTCGGCGCGCGCGTGACCTTCTACGAGCCCGATGCCTACGGGCGTCAGGCGCACCGCGACATCCCCGACCCGCCGTGGGCGCGCGTCGTCGTGTACCCGACGGATGGCGAGGCCGGCGTGCTGGCGGCACTGGAGGAGGCGCGCCGGGCAAACGTGGTGGTGAAGGCGAGCGGGATCGGCGTGTTCGACGGGCTCCTGGAACGCGAGGTGCTGGCGCTCCGGCGCCCGGAGAGCACCGTGATCTTCTGGGACGTCGATGCGCCGGCGACGCTCGACCGCGTGCAGCGCGATCGGCACGACCCGTTCCGGACGCTCATCCCGCGCTACGATCTGGTGCTCACGTACGGGGGCGGGGAACCGGTGGTGCGAGCGTACACGGCGCTCGGCGCGGCGCGGTGCGTACCGGTGTACAACGCGCTCGACCCCTCGACCCACTTCCCGGTGCCCCCCGACCCGCGCTTCGAGGGGCACCTGGCGTTCCTCGGGAACCGGCTCCCGGATCGGGAGGCGCGGGTGGAGGAGTTCTTCCTCCGGCCGGCGGCACGGCTTCCGGGGCCCCGTTTCCTGCTCGGCGGGAGCGGGTGGGCCGACAAGCCGCTCCCGCCGAACGTGACCGCGCTCGGCCACGTGTACACGCACGAGCACAACGCGTTCAACTGTACCCCGCGCGCCGTGCTCAACGTGAACCGTGAGAGCATGGCCCGCTACGGCTTCTCGCCCCCCACGCGCATCTTCGAGGCGGCCGGGGCGGCGGCGTGCCTGATCACCGATGCGTGGGAGGGGATCGGGCTTTTCCTGGAACCGGGGCGCGAGGTGCTGGTCGCGCACGATGGCGACGAGGTGGCCAACCACGTGCGCGCGCTCACCCCGGAGCGGGCGCGCCGCATCGGGCACGCGGCGCACGCGAGGATCCGCGCGGAGCACACGTACGCGCACCGCGCACGGCAGGTGTACGCGCTCCTCACCGGGCGCGAGTCGGTGGCGGAGGTCGCCTGATGCGTGGGGGGGATGGCGTACGGCCGGCCGACGCGCGCCGTGCGGCCGAGCCGATGTCCGTCGTGATCCTCGGCCTGTCGATCACTTCCTCGTGGGGGAACGGCCACGCGACGACGTATCGCGGTCTGGTCCGCGAGCTCGCCGCGCGCGGACACCGCGTGCTCTTCCTCGAGCGCGACGTTCCCTGGTACGCGGACAACCGCGACCTCGCGCAGCCCCCGTACGGGCGGACGGTGCTCTACGGCAGCCTCGCCGAGCTCCGTGCGCGCCACTGCGCCGCGGTGCGCGACGCCGACCTCGTCATCGTCGGCTCGTACGTACCCGACGGGGTCGCGGTCGGCGAATGGGTGGTGCGGACCGCGCAGGGGGCGACGGCGTTCTACGACATCGACACGCCGATCACCCTCGCCGCGCTCGGCCGCGGGACGTGCGCGTATCTCACCCCTGCGCTGGTCGCGCGTTATCACATGTACCTCTCCTTCACCGGCGGGCCGACGCTCGACGTGATCGAGGCGCGCTACGGCTCACCCATGGCGCGCCCGCTCTACTGCTCGGTGGACGAGACGCTGTACGCTCCGGAGCCCGTGGCGCCGCGCTGGGACCTCGGCTACATGGGGACGTACAGCGACGACCGCCAGCCGCGGCTCGAGCGGCTCCTCTTCGCGCCGGCGCGCCGCTTGCCGCGCGGCGCGTTCGTGGTGGCGGGGCCGCAGTACCCGCCGTCGATCGCGTGGCCGCGGAACGTGACGCGCGTGACGCACCTCGCGCCGCGCGATCATCGCCCGTTCTACAACGCCCAGCGCTTCACCCTGAACATCACGCGCGCGCACATGATCGCCGCCGGCTACTCGCCGAGCGTCCGCCTGTTCGAGGCAGCGGCCTGCGCGACGCCGGTCATCAGCGATCCGTGGGACGGGCTGGACCGGTTCTTCGAGCCGGGGGCGGAGATCCTCATCGCCTGCCGGTCCGCGGACGTGCTGCGCTACCTGCGCGACCTCCCCGAGCGGGAGCGTCTGGCGATCGGCGCCCGCGCGCGCCGCCGCGTGCTCGCCGAGCACACGGCCGCGCACCGAGCCGCCGAGCTCGAGGCGTACGCGGGGGAGCTGCTCGCACGGCGGACGGCGGCGTGAGGCGCCACGGGAGCACCACGCATGAGTCGTCTCTTGCAGCATCACGTGTCGGCCCCGTCCAAGGAGCGGGAACGGGAGATCGCCGCGCTCGGGCCGTGGTTCCACAACCTGCACCTCCCCGACGGCGCGCAGACCGCGCCGGGGCACGCGCTCGGCGATTTCCCCTCGTTCAAGTGGCGCGAGATCGCCCGCGCGCTCCCGGAGGATCTCACCGGATGGCGCGCGCTCGACATCGGGTGCAACGCCGGCTTCTATACCTTCGAGCTCGCACGGCGCGGCGCGCGAGTCACCGGGATCGACGTCGAACCCCTCTTCCTCGCGCAGGCCCAATGGGCCGCCCGGGAGTACGGGCTGGAGCACGTGGTCGAGCTCCGGCGGCTCGCGGTGTACGAGCTGGTGCGCGAGCACGAGGCGTACGACCTCGTGCTCTTCATGGGGGTGTTCTATCACCTGCGCTATCCGCTCCTCGCGCTCGACATCGTCGCGGAGTTGGTGAAGCGCCTCATGGTGTTCCAGACGCTCACGATGCCGGGCGATGAGGTGTTCGAGGGGGCGGGGGCGGACCGCGAGATCTGGGACCGCGACGCGTTCGCGACGCCGGGGTGGCCCAAGATGGCGTTCATCGAGCGGGAGCTCGCGGGGGATCCGACGAACTGGTGGGCGCCGAACCACGCCGGGGTGGAGGCGATGCTGCGGTCGAGCGGGATGCGCATCATCGCGCGCCCGGGCCACGAGATCTACCTGTGCGAGCCCGACCCGGAGGCGACGAGCTGGCCGCGCGGCCGCGGGGCCGCGGAGCTGGCCGCCGCCACGGGGCGTGCGGTGCCGAGCGATGGCATGCGGGGCTGACGGCCGCGGAGCGGGCGCATGATCGTCTACCGCACCGTGACCCGCCTCGTGCGCCCCGGGCCGTGGCTCGCCGCGGTGCGCGCCGAGGCGCGTTGCCTCGCGGGGAGCGGCGGCGATCACGACGCGATCCGCGAGCTGCTCATCGAGGTGGGCGCGCTGGAGGCCGGCGTGGCCGATGCGCTCGCCCCGGATGCCGACCTGCACGGCCCGCTGCACGAGGCGCTCCGCGCGGCGACGTGCGCGGCCGCGCGCGCCCTCCGTGCCTCGTGGGACGGCGCGAGCGCGCCCCGGCGCCGCGGCGTGCTCGCCCGCGTGGTGACGGCGCTCGACGCGCTCGCGGCACACGCGCTCCCGGCGGTCGTGTCGGTGGGGGTGCCGGAAGGGTACGCGTACTACGCGCTGTATCCCGAGGCGTACCTGGAGGCCGCGCGCTGCCTGCTGCAGACGTTGGCGCCGGCGCACGCGGTGTGCATCGGCGTGCGGACGATCGGGACGAGCCTGGCCGCGGCGGTGGTGGCGGGGATGGAGACGGGGCGGGGCACGGTCAGTCACATAGACACATCTCCGAGCCCACGAGACGAGTAGTAAT
>JADGGM010000221.1 GCA_019689955.1 Gemmatimonadaceae bacterium | reverse complement strand
GCCTGGCACGACGTCGTCCGCCGGGAGTTCCCCGCGTGCGCGGGGATGAACCGGCAGCGTGCGCAAACCAGGGGAGCATTCTCGTGAGTTCCCCGCGTGCGCGGGGATGAACCGGGGAGCCGCTTCTTCCGCGGCCCCGACGTGACGAGTTCCCCGCGTGCGCGGGGATGAACCGCACTGGAAGCCGATCTGGTCGGCGCCGTGAAAGAGTTCCCCGCGTGCGCGGGGATGAACCGCAGGATTGCGCAGGTTGGTGCAGGATCGTTGTGAGTTCCCCGCGTGCGCGGGGATGAACCGGTCTTGGTGAAGAAGCCCATCGCGCGCTTGGCGAGTTCCCCGCGTGCGCGGGGATGAACCGACGGAGTGCTTCAACCAGCACGGCGTCGCCTACAAGAGGCCGACTACGCGCGGCAGGGGTACCGACGGCTATCACGTTATCGCTTTTCGAGACCCCGACGGCATGATGCTCCAGCTCGGCGGCCGCCCCAGCGCTGAGGGGCGTCCCGCGCCAGGGAAAGCACCAGGGATCGGACACGAGCACACCATCCGCGGCTTGCACTGCGCCACGCTCTGGGTCGGGGGGGGCGGAGGGCGCGAGCCCATCGAGCGTGTCCTCGCCGAGACGTTCGGCTTTCGCACCATGCACGACGACGAAAGCACGATACGCTTCGACGTCAGCGATAGCGGTGCGGGGGCGGTAAATGTGCGGGCCGTCGGCGGCCCCGTGCGCGGAGCACTCGCGACACGGAGGGTGCACGACGCCGACGATGCGACACAGCTCCCCACGCGCACGCACCTCACCGCGCCCGGACTCCGGTCCACACCGGTGATCGACGGGATGTCCTTCCACTCCGTCGAATTCCGCGGGCCCGGCGGCGTGCTCTACGAGCCGCCGGCCGAGCCGCCGGTTGGCGCGATCGATGAGCCTGTCGACTGATGTGGAACGCGCGGTGATCTGATCACCGAGCTCCAGCGTCCGCGATCGCGACGTCGAAACACGCGAGCCCGCGAGCGCCGCCATCCGACGGCGAGCACGTCGCCGATGCAGGCGCGTTCGTCTCGTCTTGCTCCCATAGCCCAAACCAACTAACGTGGGCTCCCTTTCCCGTGCGGGCAGTGGGTGCATGAGTGGGAACGCGAGAATGGGGAAGCGTCACATCGAGACGCCGGGCACGTGTCGTAGGCCGTGCCTTTCCGACGACGTGCGTTTTGCGGACCGTCCCGCGAGCGCGCTCGTCGCGTCGCGCCGGACTCCCCGGCGCATCTCTCCCACCGGAGGTTGTTATGCTGTACCATCCTCCACCGCTCGCACCGCTCGCTCGCATCCTCCTGTCCGCGGCCGCCGCCATCGCGCCGCTCGCAGGGATCACCGCGTGCAGCGACTCCGAGGCCGCGCCCTCGGCGACGCGGCGCGCACAGTTCGATGAGCGGCTGCCCACGCACGATCAGCTCGAGGCCGCCCTGACGGCGGCGCGCAACACCGACAACGGCGGCTTCAATCTCGACATGTGGGGGGCCGTCGTCGACCGGAACGGGATCGTCGTCGCCGTGGCGTTCACCGGCGCGAAGGAAGGGGACCAGTGGCAAGGGAGCCGCGTGATCTCGGCGCAGAAAGCGAACACGGCGAACGCGTTCAGCCTCCCGCAGCTCGCGCTCTCGAGCGCCAACCTGTACGCGCCGACACAGCCCGGCGGCACGCTCTTCGGGCTGCAAGAGAGCAACCCCGTGGATCCCGCCGTGGCGTACGGCGGCAACGCGGCCGACTACGGGACCGAGAAAGACTTCATGGTCGGCAAGCGCATCGGCGGGATCAACGTGTTCGGCGGCGGTGTGGCGCTCTACGCGAGCGATGGGACGCTCCTCGGCGGGCTCGGCGTGAGCGGCGACGCGAGCTGCGCGGACCACAACATCGCGTGGAAGACGCGCTTCAACCTCGGGCTCGACCACGTCCCGGCCGGCGTCAGCACCCCGCCGGCCTTCGACAACATCATCTACGACATCGACTCCACCGGAACGAGCGCGAGCGGCTTCGGCCACCCGGAGTGCAGCGACGCGGCCACGGCGATCAGCCAGGCGCTGCCGACGGACTTCCCGATCGGACACAGCACCGTCGCGAGCGCGACGGGCTCACACTGAGCATCTCACCCTGTTCTGGCGCCGCACCCACAGCACCGGTGCGGCGCCCGAGGGGCGCTGTGCGCCATTGACAGACGAGTACGCCCGCCATAGCTTTGCCGCCCCTGG
The DNA here is from genome assembly GCA_019689955.1 of Gemmatimonadaceae bacterium. GTDB lineage: Bacteria > Gemmatimonadota > Gemmatimonadetes > Gemmatimonadales > Gemmatimonadaceae > JADGGM01. Next base: position 3,619 of record JADGGM010000221.1, on the reverse strand, counting down.
GAGTCGCGTCCCGATGCTCTCGGTCCACTGCTCCGCGCGCCACGCGCCCGGACAGCGGCCACCCTCGATGCGCTGAGCGCTCGAGGCCGAGCGTCGGCGACGCGATTTTTGTTTGCCGGGCATGGCGGGCGCGGGAGCGCCCAGGACCATCACGGTGCGCCGCCACGCCCGCGAGCGAGCGACAGACACGGGCCATGAAGATCTTCGGGCAGCACGACCAGCAGACGATCGTCCAGTTCCAGCACGTCCGCGAGCGCGCGGTCGACGCGGCGCTCATGGCGGATGGGCACGTCGGATACGTGATGCCGATCGGCGGCGTCGCCGCGTACCGCGGGCAGGTGTCGGTCGTGGGCGTCGGGTTCGACATCGCGTGCGGGAACGCGGCCATCCGCACCGACATGACGCTCGACGCGCTCGGCGATACGCCGGCCAAGCTCCGCGAGGCGCTCTCGACGATCGCCGATGAGATCGCGGACACGATCAGCTTCGGGCTCGGCCGGAAGAACCGCGCGGACGATGCGCCGACGGACCACCCGCTGTTCGACGACCCGGCGTGGGACGCGGTGCCGCCCAAGCACCGTCAGGCGCTCCACGTGAAGGCGCGCCAGCAGCTCGGCACCGTCGGGAGCGGGAACCACTACGTCGACGTCTTCGCCGACGAAACGGGGGCGCTCTGGGTCGGCGTCCACTTCGGGAGCCGCGGCTTCGGACACACCATCGCGTCGGCGTTCCTCGCGCTCGGACAAGGCGAGGCGTGGGGCGCGCGCGTGCCGGAGCGCGAGGTGCTGCTCGACCTCGCGCAGCCGATCGGGCACGACTACTGGCACCTCATGACGCTCGCGGGGCAGTACGCGTACGCGGGGCGCGAATGGGTGGCGCGCAAGGTGGTGTCAATCCTCGGCGCCACGGAGCGCGAGCTCGTCCACAATCACCACAACTTCGCGTGGAAGGAGACGCACGCGGGGGAAGAGGTGGTCGTGGTCCGGAAGGGGGCGACGCCGGCGTTCCCGGGACAGCTCGGGTTCATCGGGGGCTCGATGGGCGATGATGCGGTGATCGTCCGCGGCACGCTCCCCGAGCACGCGACGCCGGAGGTGCAGGAGACGCAGCGCGCGGCGCTCTACTCCACGGTGCACGGTGCGGGGCGGATCATGTCGCGCACGCAGGCGGCGGGGAAGCGGAACCGGAAGACGGGGGAGATCATCAAGCCGGGGCGGGTGAGCCCGGAGATGATGCACGCGTGGGTGAAGGAGAAGGGGGTCATCCTCCGCGGCGGCGGGCCGGACGAGAGCCCGCACGTCTACCGCCGGCTGCCGCAGGTGCTCGCGGCGCAGGAAGGAACGGTGGAAGTGCTCCACACGCTCACCCCGCTCATCGTGGTGATGGCGGGGGCGAACGAGGTGGATCCGTACAAGGACTGAGCACGGGGCGCGGCCGGAGCCGCGTGGACGCTCGCCGAGCGCTACGCGGCTCCGATCGCGTGCACGTTGGTCCAGGCCGTGCTCGTGTGCTCCACGGGCTCGCACCCCGCACGGAACACGCGCGCTCCGACGCCGGCGAGCCGTACCGCGTCGCCCTCAACGCGGAGCAACGTCCCTTCGCGCAATCCAACCACCGCGATGCTCGGGTGCAGCGCGAGGAGCTCCGCGATGCGCTCGGCGCGTGTTTCTCCTTGGTGCCCGGGCGGGTGCGCGTCGGTGTAGTGCGGGTTGATCTGGAACGGCACGAGGCCGAGCGCGTCGAACGACGGCGGCTGGATGATCGGCATGTCGTTCGTCGTCGAGATCGTGGGGCAGGCGACGTTCGACCCGGCGCTCCACCCGATGTACGGCGTCCCGGCGCGCACGGCGGCCTGGATGGCGTCGCGCAGGCCGGTGATGTAGAGCTGCGTGAGGAGATGGAACGTGTTCCCGCCGCCCACGACGATCACGTCCGCGCTCCGCACGGCGGCGACGGGATCGGGCGCCTCGTGCACCGAGGTGATCGAGACGCCGACGTTGGCGAACGCCTCGCGCACGCGCGCGGTGTACCCGTCGTACACGCTCGGCGTTCCCGGGACGGCGGCGTACGGGACGAAGACGGCCGATCGACGCGATGGGCCGAGGAAGTCTCGGATCTCGTCGGCGGGCCAGCGGAGATACGCGCCGTCGGGAGCGCGCGAGTTGCTGAGGAGAAGGAGACGGGGCGTGCGTGCGGGAGACACGTGCATCATCCGGAACGTGAGTCGGTCGAGACGCGGCGCGCGTGCTACGGCGTCGTCTGCGAGAGCCGGTAGAGCATGAGCGCCGCGCGCTTGGTGAGCACGGGGAGCATGCGCAGGTCGGCGGTCTCGTCCGGGGTGTGGTCGCTGTGCCCCGAGAGGCCGATCCCGTCGATCGCCATGGGGACGAGCGCCGCGACGAACGACACGTCCGCGGCCCCGGCGCGCGACGGGTCCACCGCTTCGACGGGGCCGAAACCGAGGTCGCGGCTCGCCTGGTCGTAGATGGCGAGCAGCTTCCGGTTCCCGGCGGTGGGCGCCATCGGGGGGTAGCCGTCGTCGAAGGTGATCTCGGACGACGTGCCGGGGAGGTGCGCGGCGACGATCTCGCGCATGGTCGCTTTCGTGCGCGCGATCTGCTCCGGCGAGATGGCGCGCAGGTCGCCAACGGTCACCATGGTCCCGGCCACGACGTTGCTCTTGCCGGCCGCGGTGCCGGTGGTGAGCGAGCTGTCGACCGTCACTGTGGTGCCGCCGAGGGAGAGGCCGGGGCTCACGGTGAGGTACTGCTCCTTGGAGAGGGCCGTGTAGAACTGGTTCAGCACGCGCGCCGTCTCGTACACCGCGCCCGCGCCGACCGACGGGGTGAAGATCTGCGACGAGTGCGCCGGGGTCCCGGTGACGCGTAGGGTCCACCCGCCGGCGCTGCGGCGCGCGATCACGGCGGTGCGCGGGTCCGCCGCACCGTCCTCGAAGCCGATCGCCGCGGCCGCTCCGCGTGCGGCCTCGACGAGGGCGTGGCGCGCGGAGTCGAGCGGGGTGCCGGCGTCTTCCTCGTCGCCGTGGAACACGACGGTGACGGAGAGGCGGTCGAGGACGCCGGCGTCCTTCAAGGCGCGGAGCGCGTAGATCGCGATCACGTCGCCCCCCTTCATGTCGATGATCCCGGGGCCGCGCGCGGTGGAATCATCGAGGCGCTCGAACTTCTGGAAGGGGCTCGAGGGCTCGAACACGGTGTCGAGATGGCCGATGAGGAGCACGCGCGGGCCGTTCCCCTTGCGCTCGGCCACGAGGTGGCCGGCCCGGTGGAAGGCGGCGCCGTCCACCCAGCGCGTGGTGAAGCCGAGCGCGTCGAGCTCCCGCCGGAAGACGTCGCCGACGCGGCGCACACCGTCGAGGTTCAGCGTGCCGCTGTTGATGTTGACGGTGCGCTCGAGCAGCGCGAGCGCTTCGGCGTTGTGGGCATCGACCGCCTGCGCGATGCGGCGCTCGATGCGGGAGAGGTGCGTGGCCGTGGCGTCGGCCTGGGCGGCGGCGCGGCGCGGGGCCGCGAGCAGCGCGCCGGCCAGGAGGAGCACGGCCGCGCGCGCGGCGAGACGGAGGGAAGGGGAGGGTGTGTGCATGCGACGAATCTAGCGC
>JADGGM010000220.1 GCA_019689955.1 Gemmatimonadaceae bacterium | reverse complement strand
AGCCCCTCCCCGGCCCCGCGGCGGTGGTGGAACGCCTGCACGTGCGCACGCAGGAGCGCATCATCCGCCGCCAGCTGCGCTTCGCCGCGGGAGACACGGTCGACACGCTCCGCATCGCCGACGCCATGCGCCGCCTGCGCCAGCGCCGCTACCTCGCCGACGCGTGGCTCGAGGCGCGCCCCTGCAACGCCGACGGCGGCGTCACGCTCACCCTCACCACGCGCGACGCGTGGAGCACGCGCCCCGAGATGCGCCTCGGGGCCTCGGGCACGGCGACGGTGGGGCTCGAGGAGCGCAACCTGTTCGGCACCGGGCGCGCGGCGAGCCTCTACGTGCGCTCCTCGCGCTCGCGCCTCGGTCTCGGCGCGATGGTGAGCGACCCCTGGGTCCCCTACACCAACCTCACGGCGACCGCGCGCGTCGACAGCTACCGCGACGGCCAGGAGTGGCTCGCCACCGCGTCCACGCGCCGGTTCAGCGTCTTCGACCCGTGGCAGACGGAGCTCACCTTCACCGGTTCGACGTACCACGCCACGAGCGATACGTCGGGCACGTTCACGCGCGAATGGGCGAACGTGCTCGTGTCGCACGTGGTGCACACGTCGCCGTACGGCGTCACCTCGCTCGTCATGGGGGGCGAGCTCGCGCGGAGCAGCCTCTACGCGGGCCCGGCGCAGTCGCTGCTCGGCCCGGCCACCGTGTTGCGCCGCTTCGTGGGGCTCGACCTCGGCCTGCGCCGCGAGTCGGCGAGCTACGATACGCTGAGCTGGCTCCTCCCCCACCACGCCTTCGCCGACGTGCCGACCGGGTTCGAGTGGGACGCGGTTGCAGGATTCGGAACCGACCTCGCCACCCACACGCCGGCGCTGCACGCCGATCTCTGGGGCGGGCGGGTGTGGACCTTCGAGCGGGACCACGTGCTGGTGGCCGACGTGTGGAGCTCGGGCTTCCTCCAGTCCGGCGCATGGAACGCGGCCACGGTGCGCGGGCACGTCTCGTACTTCGTGGCCGCGCCGCACGGGCTCTGGCAGGCGCACGTGGCCGCGGAACGGCTCTTCGACCCCGACCCCGACGTGCGCGCGCTCGCCACGCTCGACCCGCTCCTCCCCCTCTTCCCGCACGACGCCCGGCTCGCCGAAGGGGCGCTCTCCGCGTCGGTGGAGCGCGACGCGGACCTCCGGACGCTCTCCCACTCCTGGGCGCTGCAGGGCGCCCTGTTCGGCGCCGCGTCGTTGCGGAACGACTTCGCGTCGCCGAACCCCGAACAGCTGGGCGCGGCCGCGATCGGCCTGGGGCTCCGCCTCGCCCCCATGCGCCCCGGGCGCGCGACGTTCCGCGTGGACGTTGGCGTCCCCGTCGCCCGCTCCGCGGCGATGCGCCGGGGGCCCTACGTGAGCGTGCTCGTCGTCCCCTGGCTCGGCGGTATCCGCGAGCGCGACGGGCGGCTGCAGTAGACGATGCCGCGCCGCTTGACTCGACGTCCCCCCTCCGCTAAAGTCCCCGCGTCCAGCCACCCGGCGATCCGATGGCGGCGCCACGCATTCGTGCGCCGTAGGTCGTCCGTCCGTGGCTGGGCTGGCGTCCCAGCGGCGGATGCGACCCCAACGCCGACGGAGTCGACGCATGTCGCTCTCCCTCGCCGTCCGCCACGCGCTCCTCGCGTGCGCGTTCCTCGTCGCCGCGCCGCTCGGCGCGCAAGCGGCCCCGCCCGCGGAGCACGCGTTCGTCGTGCACGGGCGCGTGCTCGGGGCCGCGGACGGCCACCCGCTCGCGGCGGTCCACCTCATCGCCCGCAGCACCACCGCCCGCCTCGTCGCCGAGACGTCGGCATCGGGCACCTTCCGCCTCCCGATGACCGCCGCGCGCACGGAGCAGGTCGTGCTCCTCGTCGCGCTGCGCATCGGCTTCGCCGCCGAGACACTCGCGCTCGCGCCGCACGACACCGCGGTGACGATCCGGATGCGGGAGACCGCGCTCACGATCTCCCCCACGGAGGTCCGCGCCGACGCTCCCCTCTCCGCCGCATCATCGCGGGTGATCCGAGCGCTCGACATCGCGCTCCGGCCGCGCGAGAGCGCGCAGGAGCTGCTCCGCCTCGTTCCCGGGCTCGTCATCGCCCAACACGCCGGCGGCGGCAAGGCGGAGCAGATCTTCCTCCGCGGCTTCGACGCGGACCACGGCACCGATGTCGCCATCGACGTGGACGGCACGCCGGTGAACATGGTGTCGCACGCCCACGGGCAGGGCTACGCCGATCTCCACTTCCTCATGCCCGAGGTCGTGGAGCGCGAGGAGGTGCGCAAGGGGCCGTACGACGTGCGCGACGGCGATCTCGCCACGGCCGGCGCGGTGACGTTCACGACGAAGGACCGCATCGACGCCCCCGTGGCGAGCGTACGCGGCGGCACGTTCGACACCGAGCACGTGCTCCTCATGCTCCCACTCGGCGGCGACGCAGCGCACGGAGGCGGCTACGTGGCCGGCTCCGCGCACTACACGAATGGCCCATTCGCCCGTCCGCAGGACTATCGCCGCGCCAACGGCTTCGCCAAGTGGACGACCCCCGTGCTCGGCGACGCGGAGCTCGTCGCGAGCGCGAGCGCCTTCGGCGGACGGTGGAACGGATCCGGCGAGATCCCGGCGCGCGCGGTGCGCGAGGGGCTCATCACGCGCTTCGGCGTGCTCGACTCGACCGAGGGGGGTAACACCGCGCGGTACGACGCGAGCCTCGCGCTTCGATCGCGCACGGCGAGCGACCGCGCCTGGCTGCTGCGCCTCTACGCGGTGCGCTATCGCTTCCAGCTCTTCTCCGACTTCACCTTCGCGCTTGCTGACTCCGTGCACGGCGACGGGATCGAGCAACACGACGCGCGCACGGTGCTCGGCGGGAGCGCGCTCTATCGCCGCGCCGCCGCGCTCCTCGGGCGTCCCGGAGCGTGGCAGCTTGGCGCCACCGTCCGCCACGACGACGCGGACGTCGGGCTCTTCCACCAGCAGGGCCGCATCCGGCTCGACACGCGCACGCTGGTGCACGAGCGCGAGACGAGCGTGTCGTCGTGGGCTGCCTACGCGGTGCAGCTCGCGAGCACGGTGCGCATCGACGTGGGGGTGCGCGGAGACGTCTTCCACGTCGACGTGCACGACCGTACCCCGAGCGACGGCACGGTGCACCCGAGCGGCTCCCGCTGGCAGGGGGTCGTGAGCCCGAAGGCCAACCTGGCCGTCGACGTCACCACTCGCACGACCCTCTTCGTGAACGCGGGGACGGGCTTCCACTCCAACGACGCGCGCGACGTGGTGCTCGCGCCCGCGGCCGCGACCGTGCTCCCCCGCGCCGCGGCCGCCGAAGTGGGCGCCCGGCATACGTGGAATGGCGGCACCCTCGGCGCATCACTCTGGGGGATCGACCTCGCGAGCGAGCTCGTGTGGTCGGGGGACGAGGGGACCACCGAGGCAAGCGGGCGCACACGCCGCGTGGGCGTGGACCTCGAGGGGCGCGTGCGACTGTGTCCGTGGCTCTGGGCCGACGCCGACGCGGCCCTCGCCCGCGGTCGCTTCCGCGACGCGGCGGCTGGAGAGGATCGCATCCCCCTCGCCCCTACCCGCACCCTCAGCGCGGGACTCACGATGCGCGACGCCGAACCCGCGGCGGGAGGGCTCCGCGTCCGCTACGTGGGCGCGCGCGCCGCGAACGAAGACGGCTCCGTGCGCGCGCACGGGTACACGATCTGGGAGCTCTTCGCCTCGTACCGGCTCGCGCAGCTTCGGCTCTACGGTGCGGTCGACAACCTCTTCGACACCGCCTGGAACGAGGCGCAGTTCGCGACCACGTCGCGCCTCCCCGGGGAGCCCGCGCCGGTCACGGAGCTCCACTTCACGCCGGGGAGCCCGAGGACGCTCCAGATGGGGATCGAGTATCGGTTCTAAAGCGCGCGTCGTCGTGTCTGGCCGCCGGGGTGTCACCGGGGTATCGGCGTCCTGCCGCGGCCAGACGCGCGCGTGATCGTCAGATCGCCTCGGGCACCGCCACACGTTCTGCCACGAGGACGGTCGGCTCGCACCGGACGGGGAAGTTCACCGACGCCGCGATGAAGCAGTCGCGGTGTGCCTGCTCGTGGAGCGCCATCGCCAGCGCCGCATCGCCCCCCGGAGCGATCGTGACGCGCGGCCTGAGCACCGCCTCGGTGAAGTGCCCGCGTCCACCGCGGAGCGCCATGGTACCGCACGCGTCGTCCTCGTACGCCACCACCGCGAGCCCCTTCCGCGCGGCCAGCGCGAGATACGAGAGCAGGTGGCAGCTGGAGAGCGCGGCCACGAGGAGGTCCTCAGGGTTGTGCCGCGTGGGGTCGCCGCGGAAGCGCGTGTCGGACGAGCCAGAGAGCAATGGCTTGCCGGTCACCGCCACCACGTAATCGCGCGAGTATGCGTCGTACGACGTGGTCGGGCCGTGCGACGCGCCCGTCCAGGTGAGGTGCGTACGGTATTCGTGCGCTGCCGTCATCGTCGATTCCTCGGTGTCGTGTTCGAGCGCCGGAGCCTGGGCGCACCGCGACGCGACCCGTGCCTCCCTCGCAGGCGCCGCCAGCGCTCCCGTAGCCTAGCCACGAGCGCGCCAGACGTCCAATATGCCGTTCGACATCATTCGAGATGATCTCGATATGCGCACCGCTCCCCCCATTCGTGGCCGGGCCGACCAGCTCGTGACGGCGGTCCTCCGTCGTCTCCCGTACTTCCTCGCCGTGGCCACGGCGGGAAGCACGATCGTCCTCGCGTGGCGCCGGGACGACCGCCCCCCGCCGGTGGCCGGGCTCATCGCGCTCCTGAAGGAGTACCGCGCCCAGCAGCGCGTCCGCCGCTGAGCCCCGACGGGGCTCGGCAGATCGCCCGCGGGCCCATTAGATTCCCCCGCCATGGCCACCCCTCCCTTCACCCTCGGGCTCATCCAGCAGGCGGTGCAGCGCGACGCCGCCGCGACGGTCGATGCCGCCGAGCGCGCCATCCGCGACGCGGCGGCGCGCGGCGCGCAGATCGTCTGCCTGCAAGAGCTCTTCAACGCGCCGTACTTCTGCAAGGTGACCGACGCCGAGCGGTTCGACCTCGCCGAGCCGATCCCGGGCCCCACGGTCGAACGCATGCAGCGCCTCGCCACGGAGCTCGGCGTCGTGATCGTGGTCCCGATCTTCGAGCGGCGCGGCCCGGGGCTCTACCACAACTCCGCCGCCGTCGTCGACGCCGACGGCTCGCTCCTCGGCGTCTACCGCAAGATGCACATCCCCGACGATCCGCTCTACCACGAGAAGTACTACTTCACGCCGGGCGAGATCTATCAGCACGACGAGACCAGGCCGCCGTCAGGGTTCCGCGTCTTCCGCACGCGCTTCGCGACGATCGGAGTGCTCATCTGCTGGGATCAGTGGTACCCCGAGGCCGCGCGCATCACGAGCCTCATGGGCGCCGAGGTGCTCCTCTATCCCACGGCGATCGGGTGGCACCCCAAGGAGAAGGAGGAATGGGGCGCGGCGCAGGCCGATGCCTGGCGCACGGCGCAACGCGCGCACGCGATCGCCAACGGCGTGTTCGTGGCCGCCGCGAACCGCGTGGGCTTCGAGCCCGAGCCGGGCACCGACGGGATCGAGTTCTTCGGGCACTCGTTCATCTGCGACCCGTTCGGCCGCATGCTCGCCGAAGCGGACACCGAGCCGGCGATCCTCATCGCGAAGTGCGATCCCGCGCTCATCGAGTACACGCGGCGCAACTGGCCCTTTCTCCGCGACCGCCGGATCGACGCCTACGCGCCGATCCTCCAGCGCTACATCGGGAGCCCCGACTGAGCCCGCCCCCGCGACCGTGATGCTCGACGAGCCTTCCCG
>JADGGM010000219.1 GCA_019689955.1 Gemmatimonadaceae bacterium | reverse complement strand
GTGCAGACCGCCGACGACGACATCCGCGCCCCCGCGCCCCCCGCCGTCACCCTCTCGCACGATGACATTGCCACGGCGCCGCAGATCGCCACCGACGCGTTCCGCGCGGTCGCCCGAGTCCCCGGCGTCGCATCGAGCGATCTCTCGGCGGGATTCCGTGTGCGCGGTGGGGACAATCGCGAAGTGCTCCTCACCTTCGACGGGGTGGAGCTCTACGATCCGTTCCACCTCGAGGACTTCGACGGCGCGCTCTCCATCATCGACCCGGAGATCGTCGGCCGCGCGAGCCTGAGCACCGGCGGGTTCGGCGCGCAGTACGGCAATCACCTCACCGGGGTGTTCGACCTCCGCTCGCGCGAGAGTACGCTGGCGCGCGGACGCACGGTGCTCGGCGCGAGCCTGAGCGGGGCGAGCATCCTGCACGAAGCCCCGCTCGCGCACGGCCGCGCCAATTGGCTCGTGTCGGTCCGGCGCGGCTTTCTCGGCGCCGCGCTCTCCCTCACCGGCGAAGGGAAGGAGCTCTCGCCGCGCTACGGCGATGGCTACGCGCGGCTCCGCGTGCGCCCCTCCGGGCACGACGAGCTGACGCTCAGCGTGCTCCGCGCCGGCGACGTACTCCACTACGACGCCCCCGACGCGCCGTCGCTCGCGAGCAGCTACCGGAGCCGCTACGCCTGGCTCACGTGGCGCACGGCGCTCTCCCCCGCCATCACGGGGCGCACGATCGTCTCCCGCTCCGCCGTCTACCGCCATCGCGAGGGCGCGGACAGCTACGGCGGCGAACCGACCCTCAACGTGCGCGACGACCGCGCCTTCGAGGTGCTCGGGATGACGCAGGACTGGACGTTCGCGCTCGGCGCGCGGGCCGAGCTCGACGCGGGCGCGCAGGTGCAGCGCGTCTCGGCGCGCTACGACTACGATCGCTGGCAGATGCGCCCGCACGTCGCCTCCGCGCGCTGGATCCGTAGCACCCAGGCGATGCACACGACGCTCTCCCCGAGCGGCACGACCGTGGGCGCGTATCTCTCGCAGCGTGTGCAGGCCACGCGCGCGCTCACGGTGGAGGGCGGGGTGCGCTACGACCGGCAGAGCTACACGCACGACCCGACCATCTCGCCGCGCCTGGCGGTGATGTACGCGCTCGGCGAGCGTACCACGCTCCGCGCGAGCTGGGGGCGCTACGCGCAACCCCAACGCCTCGACGAGCTGCAGGTCCCCGACGGCGTCGAGCAGATCGGCGTGACGGAGCGCGCCGAGCATCGCATCGCCGGCATCGAGCACCGCACCGCGGGGGGCGTGCGCCTTCGGCTCGATGCATACGACCGCCGTCTCCGTCGCATCGCCCCGCGCTACGTGAACCTCGACGGCTCGCTCGAGGTCTTCCCCGAGGCGGCGAGCGACCGCGTCCTCCTCGCCCCCACGAGCGGCGACGCGCGCGGGATCGAGCTCTCCGCCGGGTCCACGCGCGGCGCGGTGCAGTGGTCCGCGAGCTACGCGCTCGCCGCCGCGCACGACGTCGTCGATGGCCGCCGCGTGCCGCACGCGTACGACCAGCGCCACACCGTCCTCCTCGACGCCAGCGTGCACCCGTGGCGCGGGTGGAGTGTGAGCGCGGCGTGGCAGTACCACTCCGGCTGGCCCGTGACCCCTGTACACTTCCTCGTGGACACGCTGAGCGACGGCACCTACCACGTGCGCACGCAGTTCGGCGCGCCGTACGCCGGCCGCCTCGCCCCGTACCACCGCCTCGACGTGCGCGTGAGCAACGACCGCACCGTGGGCGCCACCCGGCTCTCGATCTACGTGGACGTGTTCAACGTCTACGATCGCGACAACCCGCGCGGGCTGGGCTACACCGTGGCCGACTGGAACGCCGGGACCGTGACGGTCGCCCCGCGCCGCATGGCGCAGCTCCCCCTCCTCCCCACGCTCGGCGTGCGCTGGACCTTCTGAGCTGATCCCCGGCGCGAGGCTTGCACCGCTCGCCGGTCGCTATGCCTCCCCGGCGGCTCACCTGGCGCGCGCTCCTCCCCGGGCTCATCGCGATCGGCGTCCTCGCGGCGGGCGCGCTGGCCGTGCTCGTGTTCGCGCGCGTCGGCTCGCTCCGCGGGCCGACGTACCGGCTCTACGTGCGCGCGGATGAAGCGCGCGGCGTGATCGACGGGACGGAAGTGTGGCTCGCCGGGCAGAAGGTCGGCGTGGTCAGCGGCGTCGCCTTCCGCCCGGTGAGCAGCGACACCCTGGGCCGCCTCATCGTCGCGCTCGACGTGCTGCGGCGCTACCGGGCGGGGATCCGCCGCGACTCGCGCGTCGAGTTCCGCGCCGGCGGCACGCCGATCGGTGCGACGATCGTCGCGGTCCACGTCGGGACGCCGCGCTCGCCCATCGCGGCGCCGGGGGACACGCTCTCCCGTGCGCCGCAGATCGACACCGACTCCGTGCGTGCGCAGCTCTCGCTCGCGGTGCAGACGCTCCCCGAGCTCCTGGCCGACGTGCAGACGATGAGCGCGCACCTCCAGCACAACGTCGCCCGCGTGCACCCCCCGCCGGGGGACCGCGCGCTCTCGGCCGAGGTGGTCGCGTCGGAAGCGCGCCGGCTCGGCGAGCGCATCACCAACGGCCGCGGCACGCTCCCGCTCCTCATCCGCGACGACGCGACGCGCGCGCAGGGGGAGCGTCTCATCGCCCGCGCCGACTCCCTGCTCCGTCTCGCACGCGAGCACGGCCTTCCGGCCCGTCTGGAGCGCGACACGGTGCTCGTCGCCGCGCTCGCCCGCGTGCGCAACGCGATCGCGGTCATCCACGCGCGGATGGTGGAGGAGCGCGGCACCGCCGGCCGCCTCGTGTACGACGACACCCTCGCGCGCCAGCTCCGCGCGCTCGAGGCCAACATCGACACCACCATCCAGAGCCTCGCGCGCGGCGCCCTCGCGCCGGCCCACGCCCGCCCCGCTCGCCTGCGCCACTGAGCGGGAGGCGGCGCGGGGCGCCGCGGCTCAGAACGCCAACGGGAGCGGCATGAAGGTGACGAAGAACAGCACCACCGCGAGCCACCCCACCAGGCGGCGCGACGGGTCGAGCGCCCGCTCCGGGGCGATCACCGGCGGGTGACCCAGGCGGCCTCGGCCGATCACAATGGCGAGCACGGCCCAGAGCCACCACCCCATCCAGAGCAGGCCGAGCGGGATCAGCACCAGCCAGAACACTCGCGCCACCCAGCGCTGCGCCCGCCCGAACAGCGCGAACGCCACGTGCCCCCCGTCGAACTGCGCGAGCGGAAGGAGGTTGAGCGACGTCACCAGCACCCCCACCCACCCCGCCAGCGCCACCGGGTGCAGCGCGACTGGGCCATGCAGCCCAAGCGCGAACCGGCACGCCAGCAAAAGCATTGAATCACCGAAGAACCAGTACGTCCCGCCGACCGGGAGGTACTGGTGCGCGAGGGTGCGCACCGGTCCCCCGGGCTCCGCGGTGCTCAGCGCGAGCCCGAGGAGGAGCACCGGGATCGCGACGACCACCCCGGCCAGCGGCCCCGCGACGCCGATGTCGAACAGCGTGCGCCGGTCGAAGATCGGGGAGCGCAATCGAATGAATGCCCCCAGCGTCCCCAGGAGGTTGAGCTGCGGGGGGAAGGGGAGAAAGTAGGGCGGGCTCGCGTTGACGCGATACGACCGCGCCGTCACGTAATGGCCCGATTCGTGCGCGAGGAGGATCGCGAGGAGCGGAACAGAGAACGGAAGGCCGGCGCGAAGGTCTGCCAGCGTGAGGTGATGCCAGCTGCCCCACGTACCCGCGAGCGCGGCGCCGGCCATCGACGTGGCGAGAAGCGTGATCAGCAACAGCGCAGCGTGCAGCCACCACCGCTCGCGCGGCCGGTCGACTTCACGCACGAGCACGAGCCAACGTCCTTCGGGTGCAGTCTGCCAGTAGTGATATCCGTCCCACTCAGCAAGACGCCGCGCCAGTGCCGGTGACGGTCCAGCATGCTCCCGCGCGACGAGTCCCTCGAGAATCTCTCGGCTCCCGAGCTCAATGTTTCGCCAATAGGTAAAGTATTGCGTAATATCGAGCTCGGTCACTCTTGACCGCCCTTTTTGCCGAAGTTACCTTGCCAACTTCTACCGCACACCCTCACGCCCCCTCCAACACCATAAACTACAACGCCCGGATTTCCGCCCCGCCAATCGGTGGCGGAGCGCCGGTTGTCGTGTTTGCCATACCCGTGCAGCCCTCTTACTGCGTGGCATCGCCCCGCCCTCGGAGCTGACGTCCAGTGGATATCGCCGAGTTGAAGCAAAAGTCCGTGGCCGAGCTGCACACCATGGCCGAGGACCTCAATATCTCCAACTTCTCCGGCCTCCGGAAGCAGGACCTGATCTTCCGGATCGAGCAGAACCTGCTCGATTCCGACATCGTGCTGCGCGGCGAGGGCGTGCTCGAGATCCTGCCCGAGGGATACGGCTTCCTGCGCAGCCAGGACTGGAACTACCTCTACGGTCCCGACGACATCTACGTGTCCCCGTCGCAGATCAAGCGCTTCGACCTCCGCACCGGCGACACCGTCGCCGGGCAGGTCCGCCCCCCCAAGGAGGGGGAACGGTATCTCGCGCTCCTCAAGGTCGAGACGATCAACGGCGAAGACCCGGAGCAGGCCAAGCACCGCATCGCGTTCGACAACCTGCGCCCGCGCTACCCCGACGAGCGGCTCCGCCTCGAGACCGCCGACGGCGATCTGAGCATGCGCGTGGTCGACATCATGGCCCCAATCGGCAAGGGGCAGCGCGGGCTCATCGTCGCGCCCCCGCGCGCGGGGAAGACGATTCTCATGCAGAAGATGGCCAACGCCATCCGCGAGAATCACCCCGAGGTCACGCTCATCGTCCTCCTCATCGACGAGCGCCCCGAGGAAGTCACCGACATGCAGATGAACGTGGATGCCGAGGTGATCAGCTCCACGTTCGACGAGCCCGCCGACCGGCACGTTCAGGTCGCCGACATGGTGATCGAGAAGGCCAAGCGGCTCGTCGAGCACGGCAAGGACGTCGTCATCCTCCTCGATTCCATCACGCGCCTCGCCCGCGCGCACAACGTCGTGGTCCCGCACTCGGGGAAGATCCTCTCCGGCGGTGTCGACGCGCACGCGCTCCACAAACCCAAGCGCTTCTTCGGTGCCGCGCGCAACATCGACGTCGGCGGCTCGCTCACGATCATCGCCACCGCGCTCATCGAGACCGGCTCGCGCATGGACGAGGTGATCTTCGAGGAGTTCAAGGGGACGGGGAACATGGAGCTGGTCCTGGATCGCAAGATCGCCGACCGCCGCATCTTCCCGGCGATCGACATCCAGCGCTCCGGCACCCGGCGTGAAGAGCTGCTCCTGACCCAGGAGGAGCTCAACCGCGTCTACCTGCTCCGCAACTTCCTGAGCGACATGCCCCCCGCCGAAGCGATCGAGTTCCTCCTCCAGCGCATGAGTCGCACGAAGACCAACAAGGAGTTCTTCGCGACCATGGCGCAGGGCGGCTGATGCCCGACCCCGGCCGCGTGCTCGCCATCGATTACGGCGACAAGCGCATCGGGCTTGCCATCAGCGATCCAACGCGGACCATCGCGTCGCCGGCGGGGTGCATCACCCGGCGCGCCGGGAAGCGCCCCCCCATCGCCGAGATCGTGCGCCGGGCCGAGGCGCTGGAGGCGCGCGCCTTCGTCATCGGGCTCCCCCTGGACGACGACGGGAACGAGACCCCCCGCTCCGCCGAGGCCCGCCAGGTGGGGGGGGAGCTGGCCCGGCGTACCGGTTTCCCGGTTTCGTTCGTCGATGAGCGGTACACCACCGCGGCGGCGCTCCGCGCCATCCGCGAGATGGGGGAGTCCACCCG
>JADGGM010000218.1 GCA_019689955.1 Gemmatimonadaceae bacterium | reverse complement strand
CCCGGCACCTCCGGTCGGGTGGTTCGTGATGCGGTAGAACGGCTCGAACACCCGCTCCCGCTCCGCGGGGGCGATCCCCGGCCCGCAGTCCGCAACGGCGATGACGAGCGAGCCGTTCTCGCGGCGCACGGCGAGGTCGATCGGCGACTCCGGCGGGGAGTACTTGATGGCGTTCTCGAGCAGGTTCACGAGGATGCGCAACGAGTGCACGAAGTCGAATCGCCCCACCAGCACCGGCTCCCCGAGCGCGATGGCGGTGCGCACCTCGCGCCCGTTGAGCATCCCCGCGACCTGCTGGATCGCGGCCCCCACGAGGTCTTCCGCCGCGTTGATCTCGGCCCGCACTGGGAGCGCGCCGGCCTTCAGGCGCGAGAGCTCCAGCAGGTCGGCGACCATGCGGTTGAGGCGGTCGGCCTGCTGCTCGATCACCGCGGCACGCTCGTCCCCCGCGCCGGCGATGTCGTGCGCGAGCGCTTTGATCGTGGTGAGCGGGGTGCGGAGATCGTGCGAGACGGAGGCGAGGAGGGCGTCCTTGAGGTGGTCCGCCTCCCGCAGCGCCTCGGCGTGCTCGGCCTCGGCCACGAGCCGTACGCGCTCCACACCGAGCGCGGCGTAGTAGGCGAGCGCCGAGAGGAAGCGCTGCGTCTCGGGCGCCAGCGCGATCGGCCGCCGGTCCGCCAGACGCAGCACCCCCACCGTGCGCCGGTGGACCATGAGCGGGAGCACGAGCGTGAGCACCTCGCGCGCGCCCACCTCGAGCGACATGCGGTCCGTGGGCGCCGTCTCGGCGAAGGCGACGGTGTGGTCCGGCCGCTCCGCCGCGATCCGCCCGTGCTCGGCCACCCAGCTCACCAGCTCCGCCGGCGGCCGGCCGTTCGTCGGGATCGCCGCATCGCCCACGCTCGCCGTGTTTACGAGGACGTCGCGCTCGGCGTCGCGCACGTAGATCTCACACACCGCGGCGCCGACGGTGTCGCGGATGACCTTCGCGATGGCGAGCAGCGCCTCCTCGGCCCGCCCGACGCTCAGCGTCTCGGCGCCGAGCGAGGAGAGCCGGTCGATCTCCTCCGCGCTGCGGCGCGCGGCCTCGGCTTCCGCGGTGGCGCGCGCGAGGAGCTGCGTCGCCACCGTGGCCGTGGCCAGGAACGCGATCAGCACGATCCAGTCCGGGCGCTTCCCCACGGTGAACGTCGCGAACGGCGCCTGGAAGAAATAGTCGATGAGCGCGAACCCCGCGCAGGCCAGCACGACCCCCACCAGGCGCCCGCCGCTCGCGCTCGCGCCGAGCACGACCAGCAGGTAGATGAGCGCGACGTGCGCCTGGTCGAGCGCGTCCCGCCCCACGATCATCCCCGCGGTGACGACGATCAGCACCGCCGTCCAGAACAGCCAGGGCGGGAGCCACCGTGAGAACGGGAGACGCATTCAGCGCGGCATCTCGAACCGGTAGCCGACCCCCGGCTCGGTCACGATGAGCTGCGGGCGCACGGCGTCACGCTCGATCTTGCGGCGGAGATTGGCGACGTGCACGCGCAGGTACTGTTGCGGGTCCCCGAACGCCCGCCCCCAGACCGCGTTGAACAACTGCTGGTGCGTGAGCGTGCGTCCGGCCTGCGTGATGAAGGTGCGGAGCAGCTCCCACTCGATCGGCGTGAGGTGGATCGACGTCTCGTTGCGGCGGAGGGAGCGCGCGGTGAGGTCGACCGTGAGGTCGCCGATGGTCATGGGCTGCAGGTACGCGGCCGCCTGCGCCACCTGCGCGCGGCGCAGGTTGGCGCGGATACGCGCGGTGAACTCGAGCGTGCTGAACGGCTTGGTGATGTAATCGTCGGCGCCGGTGTCGAGGAGGAGCGCCTTTTCCTGGTCCGAGTGCCGGGCCGAGAGCACCACGATCGGCGCGCTCGACCGCTCGCGGATCCGCCGGCACACGTCGACTCCCTCGAGGTCGGGGAGCCCCAGGTCGAGCACGATCAGCGCCGGCCGCTCGGCCAGCGCGATCGTGATCCCTTCGTCGCCGGTGCCGGCTTCGAGCACGCGGGCGACTTCGGCCTGCAGCGCGCTCTTCACGACGCGCCGGATCTGCGGCTCGTCGTCGATGACTAGGACGGTGTCGTCGCGCATGAGTCAGGGGAGCGGGTGCGTCGTCCGTACTCAATTACGCGTCGAGACGCCGGAGTGTAAAGCGGCAGCGCTCCCCGGAGCGGGCAGTCTGTGCAGTCTTTATGAAATCTTGGGGGGGGCCGGGCGGGGCCCGTGGGGGGGCCGGGGGGGGGGGGCGGGGCGGCGGCGCCGGCGCGCACGCCGCGCCGGGACTCGGCTCAGGCGAGCGAGTCGAGGTACTCGAACAGCTTGGGGTGAATCTTGCGCGCGCGCGCTTCGGTGATGCGGCGGCAGCGCGCGCCGAGGTACTCGGCGTTGAAATACCGTTGCAGGACGGGGCTGTTCGGCCGCGCCGCGTCCTGGACCGCGCAGAGCGCGCGATAGCAGACGCCCCCCTCCTGCACGAACGAGTCCCCCGCCAGGTCGACCGCGATGACGTTCCCGGAGCTGCTCTCCAGACGGCCATCGCTGAACTCCTCGAAGAAGCGATACTCGCGCATGTAGGTCCCCCTCCTCCGTGTCCCCGTTCGAGGTGGACACGCCACCCCTGCATCCGACGCGCCACGATCGCCCGGTGCCGCCATCCCCGTTCGGCGCCGCCCTCGCTCTGACGATGCGCTGACCATGCGAGCCGCGTGTGCTGTGACCGCTCTTCTACCCGAGACGCGGCAAAAGGGGCCGCGAAACATCCCCCGTCCCCGATCCGTCAGCGAGCACATGTCTTGCACCTCCCCCCGTCCAGCGTCACCTAGCCGTCCGGCCAGGACCGGTCGAGGGGAGGGGGGGCTATAATGAAACGTCCGGCGCGCCGGCGCCCGGGCGAGGTGCCGCATCGCTATGGCGCATCTTGCTTTCCCGTTTCCTACACAGGTGGAGGCATGGGACTCAGCATCTCCGAGCGGATCGAGCTGACGAACGCGGGTGGGTCGATGGGGTCGCGCATCCTCACCCGGGAGGCGATGGAATTCGTTGCGCGGCTGCAACGCCAGTTCAACCCGACGCGTGAGCTGCTGCTGGAGGCCCGGCGCAAGCGGCAAGCGGCGTTCGACGCGGGAGAGCGACCGGACTTTCTGGCCGAGACGGCTTCCGTGCGCGCCGCCGAGTGGCAGGTCGCCCCGCCGCCGCCGGCGCTCGCGGACCGCCGGGTGGAGATCACCGGTCCGGTGGACCGGAAGATGATGATCAACGCGCTCAACTCCGGCGCTTCCGCGTTCATGGCCGACTTCGAGGACTCGCTCTCCCCGACGTGGGAGAACGTGATCCAGGGGCAGGAGAACCTGTTCGATGCGGTGCGCGGAACGCTCTCCTTCGAGAGCCCGGATGGCCGCGTCTACCGCCTGGGCGAACGCACCGCCACGCTCCTCGTCCGCCCGCGCGGGTGGCACCTGCTGGAGAAGCACGTGCTCGTGAACGGCGAGCCGGTCTCCGCGAGCTTGTTCGATTTCGGCCTCTTCTTCTTCCACAACGCGCGCGCGCAGCTCGAGCGCGGCGCGGGGCCGTACTTCTACCTGCCGAAGATGGAGAGCCACCTCGAGGCGCGCCTGTGGAACGATGTCTTCATCGCGGCGCAGGACGCGCTCGGGATCCCGCGCGGGACCATCCGCGCGACGGTGCTCATCGAGACGATCGTCGCGGCATTCGAGATGGACGAGATCCTGTATGAGCTGCGCGAGCACTCGGCGGGGCTCAATGCGGGGCGGTGGGATTACATCTTCAGCCTCATCAAGAAGTTCCGGAACACGCCGGACATGGTGCTCCCCGACCGCGCGCAGGTGACGATGACGGTGCCGTTCATGCGCGCGTACACGGAGCTGCTGGTGAAGACGTGCCACCGCCGCGGGGCGCACGCGATGGGGGGGATGGCGGCGTTCATCCCGAGCCGGCGCGACCCGGCGGTGAACGAGGTGGCGCTCGCGAAGGTGCGCGAGGACAAACAGCGCGAGTCGGGGGATGGGTTCGACGGGACGTGGGTGGCGCACCCGGATCTCGTGCCCGTGGCGAAAAAGGTGTTCGACCGCGTGCTCGGCGACGCGCCGAACCAGCTCGGCCGGCAGCGCCCGGACGTCCGCGTGAGCGCCGCCGACCTCCTCGACGTGCGCGTCCCCGGCGGGCGGGTGACGCGTGACGGCGTGCGCAACAACGTGAGCGTGGCGCTCCAGTACCTCGAGTCGTGGCTGCGCGGCTCCGGGGCCGTGGGGATCTACAACCTCATGGAGGACACCGCCACGGCGGAGATCGCGCGCGCACAGCTCTGGCAATGGATTCGCCATCAGGTCCCGCTCGACGGGGGCGGGACCGTCACCGCGTCGCTCTACCGCGAGGTGCGCGACGCGGAGCTGGCCGCGCTCGTGCGCGAGCGGAAGGGAGAGAGCCGGTACGCCGACGCGGCGGGGCTGCTCGATACGCTCGTGCTCAGCGAGACCTTCACCGATTTCTTGACCATCCCGGGCTATGCGCTGCTGGATGGTGCGGACCCTCACCGAGGAGCATCCCCATGACCGCGATCGATCTCACCACTCAGGCGGCCGAGCTGGAGCGGCGGTGGCGCACGGAGCCGCGGTGGCGCGGCGTGGCGCGCACGTACGCGGCCGAGGACGTGATCCGTCTCCGTGGGTCGGTGCGGGTGGAGCACACGCTGGCCCGGCTCGGCGCCGAGCGGCTCTGGCGCCTGCTGCACGAGCGCGAGTACGTGCCCACCTTCGGCGCCCTCACCGGCGCGCAGGCGGTGCAGATGGTCAGGGCCGGGCTCGAGGCCATCTATCTGAGCGGGTGGCAGGTCGCCGCGGACGCGAACCTCGCGTCGCAGACGTACCCGGACCAGAGCATCTATCCGGCGAACAGCGTCCCGGCGCTCGTGCGGCGGTTGAACAACGCGTTGCTTCGCGCGGACCAGATCGAGTGGAGCGAGGGAGAAGACGGGCGGCAGTGGCTCGCGCCGATCGTGGCCGACGCCGAGGCCGGGTTCGGCGGCCCCATCCACGCGTTCGAGCTGATGAAGGCGATGATCGAGGCCGGCGCGGCGGGGGTGCACTTCGAGGACCAGCTCGCGGCGGAGAAGAAGTGCGGGCACATGGGCGGCAAGGTGCTCGTGCCGACGGCGCAGTTCATCCGCACGTTGAACGCCGCGCGCCTCGCGGCCGACGTGCTCGACATCCCGTCGCTCATCATCGCGCGCACCGACGCCCTCGCAGCGACGCTCCTCACGAGCGACATCGACGAGCGGGACCGGGCGTTCACGACCGGGGAGCGGACCGCGGAGGGGTACTTCGTCGTCCGCAGCGGGATGGATGCGGCGACGGCGCGCGCGCTCGCGTACGCGCCGTACGCGGACCTCGTGTGGTGCGAGACGGGCACCCCGGACCTCGCGCAGGCGCGGGCGTTCGCGGAGGCGGTGCACGAGCAGTACCCGGACAAGATGCTCGCGTACAACTGCTCGCCGTCGTTCAACTGGAAACGCAACCTCGACGCGCACTCGATCGCCACCTTCCAGCGCGAGCTGGCGGCGATGGGGTACAAGTTCCAGTTCATCACACTCGCCGGGTGGCACCTGATCAACTACCACACGTTCGACCTGGCGCACCGGTACCGCGCGCAGGGGATGCCGGCGTATGTCGAGGTGCAGGAGCAGGAGTTCGCGCTCGAGGCGGCGGGGTACACGGCCACGAAGCACCAGCGCGAGGCCGGCGCCGGCTACTTCGACCGCGTGCTGCTCGCGGTGACGAGCGGCCAGGCGTCCACCGCGGCGCTGAACGGGTCGACGGAAGAGGAGCAGTTCCAGACGGTGTAGCGGGGCCGGCGAGGGATGGTCATCCATCCCTCGCC
>JADGGM010000217.1 GCA_019689955.1 Gemmatimonadaceae bacterium | reverse complement strand
CTCCCCCGCCGCGACCTTGGGGGCCGGCTTCGTTCGCCCCGGCCTGCTGCGCCAGCGCGGGCGAGAAGCCCACCACGCGTTCGCGCAGGGTGCGAGCGTACGCCGCGAGCGCGTTCCCGAGGCGCGCGTACGGGTCCTTCACCCACCACGAGAAGGCAGGATCGAACCCGTCGTAGAAGCGGTACCACCCGCCGAGCGTCACGCGCATCTGGTCCAGCTCGTCGGCCGCGCGGTTCGCCACCGTTCTCGAGACCTGCGGCGCCGCACCGGAGCGCGGCGCGCCATCGGTCGCCTCGCCACCGCGGCCGCGGCCGGCCGGCTCGAACAGGGCGCGCAGGCTGTCGACCTGTCGGGCGACCTGCGCCAGCGTGTGCGCGGCGGCCTGCGGGTCGATGGTCACCAGATCGCGGCGGCGGTCCTGCAGCGAGAGGAGCGTATCGGCGAACGGCAGCAGGGGTGCCATCTCGAGCCGCATGGTCTCCTGGCGGTCGAGCAGGGCGAGCCGGTGGCGGAGGTAGTTGTCGAGGAGCACGTAGTCGATGCGCCCTTCCTGCGACAGCTTGTCGAAGTTCACCTCGCGCAACCGCGTACGCCACCCGGCATAGAACGCGCGCATCCGGCGGCGCTGCTCCGGGGAGCCGTTGGCGTCGTAGCGGCGGCCGAGGGCTTGCTGGTCCGCCGTGAACCATTCGACGACGGAGGCCATCTCACTCCGCGTTCCGACGAGCGCCTGGAGGTTCGGCACTGACGCGAAGGCCGCCGCCGGGTCGACGGGCCTCGGGTGCGCGATGGGGATGGGAGCACCGTGGGCCTGCTGCGCCATGGCGGCAGGCGCATGGAGCGCGCCGGCGACGGCGACGAGGACAAGGCGGCGCGCCGGTCGGGTGAGCGAGAGACGAGCGGTCACGAACCATCCTCGAGAGGTAGTGAACGCTGGAAGGTACGTCGCGGTCCGCGGCGCGGCCACCGGTCCGCGGGCCCGATCACTCGGAGGACCCACCCATGCAGACCTCGACTCGGGAGGCCGGTATCCCGCCCATGAACCCGAATTCCCACGACGCCCTCCTGCAGCGGCGGGAGGCGGGGACGCTGACGTGGCACGCCCCGGCGCTGATGCTGTTCGCGCGATCAGTTCTCGCCGTGGGAGCGCAGGCCGTCATCGCGGCCATCTTCGCGCTGCAAGGGTCGCCGACCGCCTGGCACGACTCCGAGCCGTGGCTGCCGGTGTACGGGACGTTGATCGACGCCGGGTGCCTGGCGCTGCTCTGGCGCCTCACGCGGCGCGAGGGGATCGGGCTGTTCGATCTGGTCGGGTTCGTGCGGGGACGCCTGGGCCGCGATCTGCTGCTCGGCGTCGCGCTCGTCCCGGTGAGCCTCGTCTTCATCCTCGCCGGCACGTCTGCCGCAAACTGGATCGTCTACGGCACGCTCGCGCCGCCGTACCTCCCGGGAGGCCTGCCGTTGCCGGCGGTGCTCTACGGGGTGCTCGTGTGGCCGTTCATCTGGGGGCTGACCGAGCAGATGACGTACAACGGCTATCTCCTCCCCCGCTTCCAGGTGCTGTGCCGGAGCACCGGGGTGGCGGTCGCGGTGGTGTCGTTCGTGTGGTCACTCCAACATTCCTTCATGCCGTTGACGTTCGATGCGAAGTTCATGCTCTACCGGTTGCTGGCGCCGGTGCCGTTTTCCATTTTCCAGACGCTGTTGTATCTGCGGCTTCGCCGGTTGATCCCGTTTGCCCTCGCGCACGCGCTGATGGATGGTGCGGCCGTCCTGATCCCAGTGCTCGTTCCAGTGTTGAAGGGATGACGACGACATCGCCGCGGCGCACCGTCGCCGCCCTCGTCCTCGCGGCCGCGCTCCTGGCGAGCGTGGCGCCGGCCTGCACGCGGCAGCGGCCGAGCGCGCGCCCCCGCACGGCCTCCGTCCTGCTCGATCCATCCAACGCCGAATGGCAGCGCCCGTCGCCACCGGTGTGGTACGCTCGCTTCGAGACGTCGAAGGGAGACTTCGTGGTTCGATGCGTGCGCGCCGACGCGCCGCATGGGTCCGACCGCTTCTACAACCTCATCCGCCTCGGCTACTACGACGACGTGCGCTTTCACCGAGTCGTGCCGCACTACATCGTGCAATGGGGGCTGCACGGCGATCCGGCCGTGAACGCGGTGTGGGTGCACGCGCCCTTCGTGGACGACCCGAAGTACGGCAGCAACCTGCGCGGC
Organism: Gemmatimonadaceae bacterium; assembly: GCA_019689955.1. Classification (GTDB taxonomy): domain Bacteria; phylum Gemmatimonadota; class Gemmatimonadetes; order Gemmatimonadales; family Gemmatimonadaceae; genus JADGGM01. Next base: position 3,711 of record JADGGM010000217.1, on the reverse strand, counting down.
ACGCTCGCCTTCGCGCGCGACACCGTCCCGGGGACCGCGAGCACGCAGGTGTACGTGAACCTGCGCGACAACACCCGCAACGATCGCGACCCGTTCGCCGTCTTCGGGCGCGTGGTCCGGGGGATGGAGGTGCTGGACAGCCTCTACGCCGGCTACGGCGAGCAGTCGGGGAGCGGGGTCCGGCAGCACCGGCAGGGGAAGATCATCACCGGAGGGAACGCGTACCTGGATCGCGGGTTCCCGCGCCTCGACCGCGTGATCCGCGCGGAGATCGTCGACGAGCCTGCGGGGTGACACGGGTGCACGCAACGGCGTCGCTCGGTGGGTACGTCGGGCGTTCGGCGACACAAACTTGGCGGTGCGGGGCGATCCTGATAGGTTCCAATATGGAACCATCATGGAACCGCGGAGGATCTTATGCCTTCCCTCACCATCAAGAGCATGCCGGACCCGCTCTACCGCCGCCTGAAGAAGCGGGCGGCGGAGCACCGCCGAAGTCTCAACAGTGAAATTCTGGTGTGCCTCGAGCGGGCCGTGGCCGCCGAAGCCGTCGACCCGCGGACGGTGTTGGCGCGCGCGGATGCCCTCCGGCAGCGCCTACATGTGCCGCCACTGACCGACGCCCGGTTGCGGGCCGCGAAATCTGCCGGCCGGCCGTGATCGTCGTCGATACGAACGTCATCGCGTACCTCCTATTACCTGGCGAACATACGGAGGCGGCTCGGGCAACGGTGGCGGCCGACGCGGTGTGGGCCGCGCCCCTGCTGTGGCGCAGTGAGCTTCGCAACGTACTGACGCTCTATCTTCGCCAGCGGCATCTCACGTTGGCCCAGGCGTTGGAGGTACAGGTCGCAGCGGAAGAGTTGTTGGCGGGGCGGGAGTACGCCGTGGAGAGCGCGGCCGTGCTCGCGTTGGCGGCGGCGAGCGGCCTGTCGGCCTACGACTGCGAGCTCGTGGCGCTGGCACGGGCGCTCAACGTGCCGCTGGTGACATCGGACCGCCGCCTGCTGGCGAGCTTTCCGGAGACGGCCGTTGCGCTGGCGTCGTTCGCGACCGACGCATAGCAACGCCGCACCCTCCTCGCTCACACGTCCGGCCGCAGTGCCGTCGCGATGTCGATCGTCGCCGCGCGCTGCGCCGGGAACCAGCTCGCCGCGATCGCCACGCCCACCATCACGACGACGGCGCCGAGCAGCGTCGCCGGATCGGTGGGCGCGACGCGGAAGAGGAGCGCGGTCACAAAGCGCACGAGCATCAACGCCGCCGCGAGGCCGAGGGCGATGCCGACCGCGGCCACCGTCACCGACTGTCGCAGCACCTGCCACCGCAGCGCCCGAGGCTGCGCGCCGAGCGCCATGCGGACGGCCATCTCCCGCACGCGCAGGCTCACCATGTACGAGACGACGCCGTAGAGCCCCACCGCGCCGATGAGCAGCGCGGCGATGGACGCGATCTCGAGCAGCGCGAGCGTGAACGAGGTCCGCGCCGTCGACCGCGCCACCACCTCAGGCATCGGGCGGAGGCCGTAGATCGGGATCGCCGGCGCGAGCGTGCGGAACGTGCGCTCCATCGGGGCGACGAGACCACGCGGGTCCCCCGCACTCCGCACGACAAAGGTGAGATCCCGCGGCATCCACCGCATCGCCCCTGCGCCGCCATCCCTCGCCGCGGGCCCGGGCGCAGTCACGAGCGGGAGGTAGACCGTCTCGTCGGGCGGCTCGTCGAGGCGCGTGCTGCGGACGTCGCCCGTGACACCGATCACGGTGAACCACGCCCCCGTCGGCGTGAAGCGAATCCGGCGCCCCACGGCCGGCGCGTCCCCCCAATGCCGCTTCGCCAGTGCGCGCGTGACGACGACATCGAGCGGCGCGCGCGCCGGATCGGGCCGCGCGAACGTGCGCCCCTGGATGAGCGGGATGCCGAGGGCGCCGAACGCGCTCGGCGACACGTAGACGACCTGGTGGATGCTGGGCATCTCCCCCGGTGCGAGCGGACGGTCCTCCACGAACACCGCGGTATCGCGACGCCCCTCGTCGTCGAGCGGGAGCTTCGAGATCACCCCCGCCGAGGCGACGCCCGGGAGCGCGGACATCTCGTCGAGCGCGCGCGTCACGAGGCCGAGCGCTGCGGCCGTGGTGGGGTAATCGGCGTCGGGGAGCGCGACGCGGAAGGTGACCGCCCGCGCGCTCTCGAACCCGGTCGGGACAGACCGCAGGGACTGGAAGCTGCGCGCCATGAGCCCTGCGCCCGTGATGAGCACGAGTGCGAGCGCCACCTGCACCACCACGAGCGCGCGGCGCACGCGGTGCCGGCTCCGCCCCGCCGTCGCCGTGCGCCCGGTCTGAACGAGGACCGTCGCGACCCCCGCGCCGTACCCGCGGAGCGCCGGGATCACGCTCATCACGAGCGCGATGAGCAGCGTGATCCCCGCCGCGACGGCGAGCACGCCGCGGTCGATCCCGACCCCGGCCAGCCGCGGGATGGCGATCCCCGATCCCGCGGACCGAAGCGCGCCGAGCCCGGCCTGCGCCAGCGCGAGCCCGAGCGCCGCGCCGATCGCCGCGACGATGAGCCCTTCGAAGAAGAGCTCGGCGACGATGGCCCCCCGCCCCGCCCCGAGCGCGCGGCGCACGACCAGGTCGTGCTGCCGCTCCTCCGCGCGGACCAGAAAGAGGTTCGCGACGTTCGCGCACGCGATGAGCAGGAGGAACCCCGCCGCGCCGAAGACCACCCACAGCGCGCGGCTCACCCCGCCCACCATCGTGTCGCGCAACGACCGCACCAGCGGGTGCATGTGCGTCACGGCGATCGCGTTGGCCGTGAGCCGCCCCGGGAACGCCTCGGGGACGTGCGGCAGCAGCTGGTCGAGATCGGCCGCCGCGGCGTCGAGACTGACGCCCGGACGCAGGCGTGCGACGACGTGCAGGTCGAACGTCGCCGACTCGGTCCTCGCCGGGTCGACCCCGATGGGGAGCCAGAGCGCGGTCCGATCGTCGGGGAACGCGAACGCGTCAGGCATCACCCCCACCACCTCGCGCGCGATCCCATCGACCGTGATCGTTCGGCCGACGATGTTCGGGTCGGCGCCGTACTGCCGCTTCCACAACCCTTCGCCGAGGAGGACCACCGGCGCTCCGCCGGGGAGATCCTCGCTCTCGCGGAACGCTCGCCCCGCGAGCGGCGCGACGCCGAGCACGCGGAACAGGCTCGCGCTCGCGCGCGCCGCCTCCACGCGCTCGGCGTGCACCGCATCGCCGGCCCCGCTCACGTTCACCGCCACGGTCTGATACGCGCCGACGTCCGTGAAGACGTGGTTCGCACGGCGATAGTAGAGGTACGTTGCGTCCGACTGGTCCACGTGGCTCGCGCCCTGCAACACGATGGTGTGCGAGACGTCCACGAGCTCCTCGGGCCGTACGAAGGGGAGCGGGCGGAGGAGGACGGCATTGACCAGGCTGAACACCGCGGTGGTCGCGCCGATCCCGAGCGTCAGCGTGAGCACGGCGGTCGCCGAGAAGACGGGCTTCCGCGCCAGCCGGCGCGCGGCGCGGCGGAGGTGCTGGGGGATGGCCTCGACCCACCCGATCGTGCGACGCTGGTGAAACGTCTCCCGCACGAGCGTGACGTTCCCGAAGCGCCGCCGCGCCTCGTACGCGGCGTCCTCCGGCGAGCGCCCTTCGGCGATGAGCCGGTCCGTCTCGAGCGCGATGT
>JADGGM010000216.1 GCA_019689955.1 Gemmatimonadaceae bacterium | reverse complement strand
CTCGCGGCCATGGATGTGGCGGAGCGTGGCGGTTGGTAGCCGCCGGACTGTGGGGTGCGCGGGGCAGCGTCGCCCGTGGGGCCCGACGGGAGGACCCCGGTGCGGGCGAAGAGCTCCTTCAGGCCGCCCACGGTGGCCATGACGCCGGTGGCCTCGCTCGGGAGGAAGATGGTGCTCCCTTTCCCCTGGGCGAGCGTGGGGAGCGCTTCGAGGTACTTGAGGCCGAGTAGGTACATCGCGGCCTGGCCATCAGGGAGCGCGCCGGCGATGCGTTCGATGGCTTGGGCTTCCGCCTCCGCCATCACGCGGCGCGCTTCGGCCAGCCCCTTGGCGCGGAGCACCGCGGCCTCCGCCTCGCCCTGGGCGCGGCTCACCTGCGACTGCTGCACCCCTTCGGCCTCGAGGATCGCGGCGCGCTTGGACGCTTCGGCCTGCGTGACCGCGGCGCGTCGTTCGCGCTCGGCCCGCATCTGCAGCTCCATCGATTGTTGGATGTCGCGCGGCGGCTCGATCGCCTGCAGCTCGACGCGCGTCACATCGACCCCCCATCCGATCGACGCTTCCTCGATGATCTCGCGCATCCGCTTGTTGATCTGATCGCGGCTGGCGAGGGTCGAGTCGAGCTCCATCTCGCCGACGATGTTACGGAGCGTGGTGCGGGTGAGCGTCTCGAGCGCGAAGGGGAGGTTCTGCACCGCGTAGGTGGCCTTCTGCGGATCGGCGATGCGGTAGTAGAGCACCGCGTCGATGTCGATCGTCACGTTGTCCTTCGTGATGACCGGCTGGCTCGGGAAGTTGAGCACCTGTTCGCGGAGGTCGATCCGCGTGGTGGACCCCGAGGTGATCCGCTTGACCCCGCTCATGTCGCTCTCGACGAACCGCACGTCGATCGCGCGCGGCCGCTCGATGAAGGGGATGAGGATGTTGAACCCGGATCGGGCGATGCGGTTGAAGCGTCCGAGCCGCTCGATCACCATCACCTCCGCCTGTCCGACCACCTTGAACGCGTTGGAGGCGATGAACAGGGCGAAGAGGACGACGATCCCGAGTACGATCAGCCCACCCATGGGTCGCTCCTTAACAGGGGTCTTTCGTAAGCTACAGACCGACGGGGCGCCAGTACATAGGGGCGTGTCCGGGGCGGCCGGGGCCGCCGTCACCGCCAGTCGGCGAGGAAGATGTTGGTTTCGTGCGGGTTGCCGGCGTGGCGGTTGGAGGCCCAGACGAGATGTTTGCCGTCGGGGCTGAACTGCGGGAAGCCGTCGAACTCAGGGCTCGTGGTCACCTGCTCCAACCCGGAACCGTCGAGGTTCACGAGGTAGAGATCGAAGTTCCCGCTGTGCGGGTTCCGGAAGTTCGACGAGAAGATGATGCGTCGTCCGTCGGGGGTGAAGTACGGTGCGAAGTTGGCGCCGCCCAGGTGCGTGACCTGGTGCTGATTGCTTCCGTCGGCGTTCATCACCCAGATCTCCATCTTGCTCGGGCGGACGATGTGCTGGGCGAGGAGCGCGCGGTAGTCCGCGAGCTCGGCCGAATCGGTGGGGTGGTAAGCGCGGTAGACGATCTGCTTGCCATCGGGGGAGAAGAACGGCCCGCCATCGTAGCCGACGGTCGTGGTGAGGCGGCGCACGTTCGTCCCGTCGACGTTCATCGTATAGATGTCGAGGTCTCCCTGCACGAGCGACGTGAAGACGATCGTGCGGCCATCGGGGGAGAGCGTCCCTTCGGCAGTGTAGACGCCGTTGTGGGTGAGGCGTTGGAGGCCCGAGCCGTCGGCGTTGGCGGTGTAGATGTCGAACGGATCGAGGCCCCACACGTATCCCTTGGACGGGTCGGGCTTCGGGGGGCAAGCGGTGTCGACGGCGTGGGTGGAGGCGAAGAAGATCTTCTTGTCGTAGGCGAAGAAGTAGCCGCACGTCGTCTTCCCCGTGCCGGTGGAGACGCGGTGCACGTGCGAGCCGTCGAGGTCCATGATGTACTGCTGGTCGCAGCGCCGGCCGTCGCGAGTGGACTGGAAGATGAGACGGCGGCCGTCGGCGCTGAAGTACGCTTCCGCGTTCTCGCCGCCGTGGGTGAGCTGGCGGATGTTGGCCAGGTGCGACTCACCTGGCGCGGGGGCGATGCGCGTCATGGGGGGGTGTCCCCCACACGCGAGCGCGGCCACCGAAGTGGCCGCGCAGAGAAGGGTCGACAGGCGCATGAGTGCGGTTAGTGCCGTTGGTGCTCCGTGGCTTGCGCCAGGGAGAAGAGGTCCTTCTGGGATTGTCCTTTCTTGAGGAGCTCGATCGCCTTCTCGAGCTGCGGGTCGTCAGGGATCTGACGGCGGAAGGCGGCGGAATCGCCGAACGCGAGCTGCGCGACCTGGTTCGAGATCCAGCGGTTCACCAGGGGGGCGGCGGCGTCGTACTGCTTCTTGTCGACGTCGATCTTGGCCGCGGTGAGGCGGCGGTAGAGCTCCTCGCGCCACTCCGGCTTCACGGTGAAGTTCGGCGTCACGCTCCCCTTGAGCTGGATGGCGTAGGCGTAGAGCACGCTGCGGACGGCGGGGAGCTTCGGGGCGATGGCCTTGGCGAACTCCTGCTCCGCTGTGGAGATCGTGTCCTCGGGGACGATGACGTCGGGGGTGATCCCGCCGCCGCCGTACACGAGCCGTCCGGCGTCGCTCTTGTACGCGGGGCGATTCTTCTTGACCGACTCGCGCTCGAGCGAATCGGGAGCGATGGTGTCCTCGTTGGCCGGCGGGGCACCGGTCGCCATGACCGAATCGGGGTCGAGGCGCTTGCGGTCCTTCTGGATGGACCGGCCGCTCGGCGTGTACCACTTGCCGCTGGTGAGCTTGAGCGCCCAGCCTCCGTCGAGCGGGAAGACGGTCTGCACGAGCCCCTTGCCGAACGACGTGGTGCCGACGACGAGGGCGCGGTCGTGGTCCTGGAGCGCGCCGGTCACGATCTCGGCTGCGGAGGCCGAGTAGCCGTCGACGAGGACGACCAGCGGCGTGTTCGGGATGTGCTCACCCGCGTGCGCGGTGTAGACCTGGGGCGGCCCTTGGCGTGTGCGGACGCTGGCGATCTCCTGCCCCGGCTTGAGGAAGAGGTCGGCCACGGAGAGTCCCTGGTCGAGGATCCCGCCCGGGTTGTTGCGCAGGTCGAGGATGATCGCCCTGGCTCCTTCGCGGATGCGTTGATCGACCGCGTTCTGGAGCTCCTCGGCGGCGGTCTCGTTGAACGTCTGCAGGGGGATGTAGGCGATCTTGTTCTCGAGCATGAGCGAGAACGGGACCGCCGGGACGTGGATCTCGGCGCGTGTGAAGGTGTGCTCGATCGGCTGCGCGACGCCGGGGCGGGCGAAGCGGACCTTCACCTGCGTCCCGATCGTGCCGACGAGCATGTCGGACACTTGCTGCGAGGACCATCCGCGGATGCTCGCGGTGTCGATCCCGATGATCTGGTCCCCCTCCACGATCCCCGCGGCCTCGGCCGGCGTGTGCGGGAAGACGCGCACGACGGTGATGTGCCCCTGCTGGTCCTCGATCAGCATCCCGATGCCGCCGTAGCGACCGGTGGACTGTGTGGAGAATCGCTTGAGCTGCTTGGGGGAGAAGAGCTCGGAGTACGGATCGTTGAGCTGCTCGACGAGCCCGCGTGCGGCTTTCTCGTAGAGCGTGCCCGTGTCGATCGTGTCGACGAAGCGGTCCGAGACGAGTGAGAGGACCTGATCGAAGACGCGGGCGCCATCGCGTGTGGAGTGTTCCTGGGCGACGAAGCCGCCGATGACGGCCGGGACGACCAGGGCGCCGGCGAGGGCGAGGGTACGGAGGCGAGGCATAGGGTACATCCGGGTGATTGGGGCGATCGATCAGCTCCTTGAGATACGGCCGGGGCGGAAGGGAAGTTCCTTCCGCCCCGCGCACGGGGCCGCTCCGCGGCGCCGGTGCGGCTCGTATCTATTCGTTCTCTCCACCGCTCATGGTACCGGAGGCGAGCAACTGCTTCCAGCTCAGTTCCGGGCCTTTCCGGAATCCTTTTTGGGTCAGCTTCACTCCTTCCGGAGAGATCGCGACCATGTAGGCCTGGCCGTCGATCTCGATCTCGCGCTTGAGCGTCTTGTCTAGCTTGGTTGCCATGTCGTGCTCTCCGGTGAAGGAACGGTGTGGTACGCGTTCATGTTGCAAGGTTCAGGCGCAGTCAGGGCATCCGGGCAGCCAGGACGTAATCCACGAACCACTCGCGCCGGTGTTGCCGGACTGCGGCATCGCGCAGCAGCCCGGCGGCGACGAGCATCTCGTGCGCCGGTTGCAGCACCCGCTGCAGGTGCGACGGATACCGCTGCGCCAAGGGAAGTTGCTCAGCGAGCTGAGCGAGTGCTACCCGCCAGGTGAGATTTCCTTCCTCCCGGGCGACCTCGAGGAGCCGGTAGAGGCGCCGTGCCACGGGCGATGACAACGCCTGGTACTGCGGTGCCGACAGTACCGCGACATGGCCGCAGGCGACGTTGGCTCGCGGGAGGGGAGCGAGGGTCACCATGGCCTCACCGGGCTCGGAGGCGGTGAGGGTCGGGAAGAGGGTGAGCTGATCGCGGTCCGCGACGCGGCGTCGCTCGATGGAGACGGCGGTAAGGATGGTGAGCCGGGTGTTGACGGGGGCTCGGGAGGCTGCGTCGTAGTACACGCCGAGGGAGTCGAGCGTGGTGTGTTGCAGGCGTGCGAGCGCGGATCGGAGCTGCTCGTAGGTGCGTCCATCGGCGCGGCGGCCGATGGAGCGGAGAAAGGCGTGGAGCGTGAAGGTGATGACGCCGTCGGACGGCGCGCCCGCCTCGTGGTAGCGGCGCCACAGCTCGATGTAGACATCTTGATCGAAGGTGCCGGGGAGGCGGTCGCCGGGGTTGGGGAGCACGCGCCACCGTCCGCCGGAGGGCGGGGCGTAGGTGATGGCGGAATCATCGGCCGAGTCGCTGAGCCGGAAGAGCGGGAGCGCCTCCAGCGAACGGTCGAGGAGGATCGTTCGCGTAGCGAGTCGGCGTCGCGCCGCGATGCCCATGGCCTAATACTATGGTTGGCCGGCCGTGAGCCGCCAGCTACCGGGCACAGCGGCTAGCTGAGCTGGAGCACTTGCCCCGTGACGGCCGCGGCTGCGTCGGAGGCGAGCCACACGAGCGTCGCGGCGACGTCCTCGCGCTCGACGTACTTGGCGTCGGGGCCCATGGCTTCGAGGTTCGCGGCGGTGCGGATGGCGGTGGGGGCGACGGCGTTGGCGCGGACGCCGTGTGCTCCCTCTTCGGCGGCGACGGCGCGCATGAGCGCGAGGACGCCGCTCTTGGCCGCCGCGTACGCGGCCATCTGCGCGCCCTTGGCACCCGGGAGCGCCGCGGCGGAGGCGAAGTAGATGATCGCGCCGCGCGCCGCTCGGAGGAGGGGGAGGAAGGCGCGCGTGGTGAGGTAAGCCGTGGTGAGGTTGATCGCGAACTGGTGGTTCCAGACGGCGACGTCGCTTTCGGCCACCGGGCCGCTCATCGCGAACCCGCCGGCGGCGTTGATGAGCACATCCAGCCGCGGGCCGTAGCCCTCCCGCACCTTGGCGGCGAGCGCGGCGACCTGCGCTTCATCGGAGAGATCGCAGGCGAAGGCGCGTGCGTCGAACCCGGCGGCGCGGAGCTCGGCCGCGCGTGCGTCCCCCTCGGCGGCCACGTGGTCCACGGCGATGATGCGCGCCCCGCGTTCGGCGAAGGCGCGGGCGATCGCTTCGCCGGTCTGCCCCTTCCGCCCGATCCCCGTCACCAGCACCACTTTCTGCTCGAAGCTCACAGTCGTCACCTGTCGTCGAAGTGTTTCGTGGAGGCTTTCGGGGAGCATGTCGCCATCGGGGGGACAAGGCAAGCCCGGGGCGCGGCGTCGTGCCCGTGCTCTGGGGCCGGTCGCCGCGCGCTAACTTTCCCGCATGCCCCGCTCCCCCC
>JADGGM010000215.1 GCA_019689955.1 Gemmatimonadaceae bacterium | reverse complement strand
TCCCGGGGGAGTGGGGAGTGGGAGTAAGATTGGGAGGGGAAAGTTCAGCCTCAGCCTAGGAGACACCTTACATGAGAGCGATCGTCGCGGTCTTGCTCGTGGCCGTGCTTGGCGGGTGCGCGAGGAAAGCGCAGGTGAACACGGCGCCGGCGCCGGTGAACGCCAAAGTGTCCTTTCACATGACCAACAACCTTGGTCAGCCGGTGAACGTCTACGTCACCACCGGCGGGACGGACATCCTCGTCGGGCAGGTGGCGGCGAACAGCACCAAGACGCTCACCGTCACTGGGGTGGCATCCGGAACGACAGTCTCGCTCAAGGCAACGGCGGTCGATGGGACGCGGACCTACACGCGCGACGACGTCGTCCTGACCGGGTCGGTCAGCTGGAGCGTGCCGTAAGCGCGGGTTGCTCCGACGTTTACCGCTGGATAAGTTTCCGGGCCGGAGCGTGTCTCCGGCCCGTCGTACATGGTGGAGGGCAACACGAGTCACGTCGTGCGGGGGGCGAGTGGGCGTCGAGCGCTGGGCGTGGGCCGTTGAATGAGACTGCTGCCTGGGTGGCTCGAACGAGGATATCTCCGGCTCATCAACCCGATCGCGGAGTGGCTGGTTCGGCACGATGTACCGCCGAACACCATCACCACCATCGGGACGGCGTGCTCCATTGCCGGCGGAGTCATCTACGGCACGGGGCACATCAGGACCGGCGGGTGGTTTCTCGGGTTGACGGCGCTGTTCGACGTGCTCGACGGGATGGTGGCGCGGCGCACCAACCGGAGCTCGGCGTTCGGCGCCTTCTACGATTCGACGCTGGATCGAATCGCGGATGGGTTCGTGCTCGGGGGGCTCGCGGTGTTCTTCGCCACCCGGCACGGGTGGGTGGGCACGACCATGGTGGCCGTGTGCATCTTCGGGCTGATCGGAACGTTCGTCACGTCGTACACCCGCGCGCGCGCCGAGGCGCTCGGGATCGATGCGAAAGTCGGGGTGCTGCAACGCCCCGAGCGCGTCGTGCTGCTCTCGGCACCGCAGGCGTTTTTCGGGCTCGCGCTGGGCGGGCTCGTCTTGATCGCGATCATCGTACTGTTGACCGTCACCGCATGGATCACCGCGGCCCAACGCATCGACGCCGTCTATCGCGCGGCGCGGCGCGAGCATGCGGAAGCCACACGCGCGACCAGTGAGGCGCCCGGTCCCACGGCGTTTGCCGGGTCAGCCCCTTCGCGCTCCATCGTGAAAGGAGACTAACTTCGTGCAGGGTTCCACCGCGGCCGGGAACCGGCCAGCTCCGCGACCCGCTGCCGGTCGCCTCGGTGTGCTCACGCCCGGCCTTGGCGCCGTCGCGACCACCTTCATGGCCGGCGTCGAGAGCGTCCGGCGCGGGCTCGGGAAGCCCATCGGCTCGCTCACCCAGATGGCGACCATCCGCCTCGGGAAGCGCACCGAGAACCGTTCCCCGCTCATCAAAGACTTCGTCCCCCTCGCCGCCCTCGACGACCTCGTCTTCGGCGCCTGGGACCCCATCCCCGACGACGCCCTCACCGCCGCCCGCAAGGCCGGCGTGCTCGAGGAGCGCGACATCGAGCCGATCGCCGACTTCCTCCGCGGCATCGTCCCGATGCCCGCCGTCTTCGACAACAAGTACGTCACCCGCATCACCGGGACCAACGTCAAGAAAGGCAAGACCAAGCGCGACCTGGCCGAGCAGCTCCGGCAGGACATCCGCGCCTTCAAGGACAAACACAAGCTCGACCGGCTCGTGATGGTCTGGTGCGCGTCCACCGAGATCTTCATCAAGCCCGGCCCGCAGCACGCCACCGCCGAGCAGTTCGAGAAGGCGATGGAGCGCAATGACGACGCCATCTCCCCCGCCATGCTGTACGCGTACGCGTCCATCATGGAAGGCGTCCCCTTCGCCAACGGCGCGCCGAACCTCGCCGTCGACACCCCCGCGCTCATGCAGCTCGCGCTCGAGCGCGGCGTCCCGATCGCCGGGAAAGACTTCAAGACCGGGCAGACGTGGATGAAGACCGTTATCGCCCCCGGGCTCAAGGCGCGCATGCTCGGGCTTGCCGGGTGGTACTCCACCAACATCCTTGGCAACCGCGACGGCGAAGTGCTCGACGACCCCGCCTCCTTCAAGACCAAGGAGGAGTCCAAGCTCAGCGTGCTGCACACCATCCTGCAGCCCGAGCAGTACCCCGAGCTCTACAAGGACTTCTCGCACGTCGTGCGGATCAACTACTACCCCCCGCGCGGCGACAACAAGGAAGGGTGGGACAACATCGACATCGTGGGGTGGATGGGGTACCCCATGCAGATCAAGGTCAACTTCCTCTGCCGCGACTCCATCCTCGCCGCGCCGATCGTCCTCGATCTCGCACTGTTCATGGACTTCGCGCAGCGCGCCGGGCTCAAGGGGATCCAGGAGTGGCTCTCCTTCTACTTCAAGAGCCCCATGGCGGCCCCCGGCTTGCAACCGGAGCACGATCTGTTCATCCAGCAGACGAAGCTCAAGAACACGCTGCGGCACCTCATGGGCGAAGAACAGATCACTCACCTCGGGATGGAGTACTACCCGTCGTGACCGTGCGGCGGCTCCTGTGCTTGGCCGCCGTGCTCGCGGCGGCGGCGTGTGGGTCCGGCGATGACGGGCTCGCCTACCGGGCGTACACCGATCATTACGTCTTTCGCATCACCGCCGACCCGACGCCGCCGCACGCGCGCGAGCGGACGCGCTACAAAGTCGTCGTGCGCGACAAGGACACAGGGCAGCCGATCGAGGGAGGGGAGGGGCGGATCTTCGCCAGCTCCCGCGACGGGGCAAGCACGTGGGACAGCTTCGTCGCGGGGCCCGAGGTCGGGACGTACTACGCGAACCTCAACTACGTCGTCTCCGGGGACTGGGCCGTCGCCATCCAGTTCCGCCGCGACTCGACGCACACCCTCGAGCGCGCGGACTGGATGCAGGAAGTCGCCCCCGAGCGCTCGTCGACTCCGTAATCACTCATGCGCCACTTCCACCGCACGCACATCTCCCCGGCCGACGCGCTCGCCGTCGCCGATGAGTTCTTCCCGACGTTGGGGCTCACGCGCGCGACCGCGCACGCGCGCGCTCGGACGTACACCGGGAACCTCGGCGCGCTGACGCTCAAGGTGCGGCCCGAAGGGGGGCACTACACCTTCATCGAGGTCGAGACGGACCAGCCAGGCGAGAGCCGCCTCGATCGCAACGTGAAGCGCTACTTCGTCAAGGTGCACCGCACCGCGGACCCCTCGCACCGGCTGCAGGCCGCGTACTAGCATGGCCGCCTCGCGCACCTCCGGACGCGCGCGCCCGCGCGGCGGACGCCTCACGGCGGGGGACGAGCGCCCCTCCGCGCAGCTCACCCACGCGCAGCGGCTCGAGCTGTACTACTACATGCGCCTCACCCGCTCGCTCGAGGAGCGGCTGGTCAACCTCTATCGCCAGACCAAGGTGGTCGGCGGGCTCTTTCGCTCCCTCGGCCAGGAGGCCGACGCCGTGGGGAGCGCGTACGCGCTCGACCGGACCAAGGGGGACTTCCTCTCCCCCCTGATCCGCAACCTCGGCTCGATGCTCGTGCAAGGGGCCAAGCCGCTCGAGATCCTGCGGCAGTACATGGCCAAGGGCGACTCCCCCACGCGCGGGCGCGAGCTCAACATCCACTTCGGCGATCTCGAGCGCGGCTTCATCGGGCAGATCTCCCACCTCGGGGACATGGTGCCCGTCATGGCCGGGGTGACGCTCAGCTTCAAGATGCGCGGCGAGGATCGCGTCGGGCTCGTCTACGTCGGCGACGGCGCGACGTCGACCGGGGCGTTCCACGAAGGGATCAACTTCGCCGCGGTGCAGCGCTGCCCGCTCGTCGTCATCGTCGAGAACAACGGGTATGCGTACTCCACGCCGACGTCCAAGCAGACCGCGGCCGCGTCGTTCGCCGACAAGGCGCTCGCGTACGGGATCCCCGGCGAGCGCGCCGACGGGAACGACGTGCTCGCGGTGTACGACGTGACCAAGCGCGCCGTGGACCGCGCGCGGCGCGGCGAGGGCGTGACGCTGATCGAGCTCCTGACGTACCGGCGCAAGGGGCACGCGGAGCACGACAACCAGTCGTACGTCCCGCCGGGCGAGATCGAGCGGTGGGAGCGGACGAACGATCCGCTCGACCGGTACGTGAAAGTCCTCCTCGACGAGCTGGGCGCCACGCGCGGCGAGCTGGCCGCGATCGACGAGCGCGTGCAATCGGAGATCGACGCCGCCACCGAGCTCGCCGAAGCCTCGCCGGCGCCGGAGGGCCCGGACGCGCTGCGCGGCGTGTACGCGGACCCGCCCACCATGGCGCCGCTCTGGTACCGCGAGGGGATCGGGTCCGCCGTGTCGCAGCACGAGCGCCCTGCGGGGTGGGGGACATACCATGGCTGAGACCACGTACCTCGAGGCGATCCGCCAGGCGCTGTTCGAGGAGATGGAGCGCGACCCCAACGTCTTCATCCTCGGCGAGGACATCGGCGTGTACGGGGGCGCGTTCAAGGTGACCGAAGGGCTGCTCGCGAAGTTCGGGGAGCAGCGCGTGATCGACACTCCCATCTCCGAGGCCGCGATCGTCGGCGCCGCGGCCGGCGCCGCGCACATGGGGATGCGGCCGGTGTGCGAGATGCAGTTCATCGACTTCATCTCGTGCGCGTACGACATGCTCACGAACTACGTGGCGACGGCGCGCTACCGGGCGTTCCTCCCGTGTCCGATCGTGGTACGGGGGCCGAGTGGCGGGTACGTGCGCGGCGGGCCGTTCCACTCGCAGAACCCCGAGGCCGCCTTCCTGCACACCCCCGGGCTCAAGATCGTCTACCCCGCGACCGCGAGCGACGCCAAGGGACTCCTCAAGGCCGCCATTCGCGACGACGACCCGGTGCTCTACTTCGAGCACAAGTACCTCTACCGGCGCATCAAGGAAGAGCTCCCCGAGGGGGATCACGTCGTCCCGATCGGGAAGGCGCGGCTCGCGCGCGAGGGGCGCGACCTGTCGATCATCACATATGCCGCCACGGTGTGGAAAGCGCTCGAGGCGGCAGAGCAGTTGGAGAAGGAGGACGGGCTCTCGGTCGAGGTGCTCGACCTGCGCTCGCTCCTCCCCATGGACGACGAGGCGATCATCGCGACCGCCAAGAAGACGAACCGCGTGATGATCGTGCACGAGGACACGCGGACCGGCGGGGTGGCGGGGGAGGTGACGGCGCGGCTCAACGAGCACGCATTCGAGTGGCTCGACGCGCCGATCCTGCGTGTGACGGCGGCCGACGTGCCGCTCCCGTACGCGCCGCCGCTCGAGGACTACGTGTTGCCGCAGACGTCGGACATCGTGACGGTGGCGCGGCGCCTGGCGGCGTACTGACGGTGGCAGCGATCCAGCGTACGGGCGACGAGAAGCGGAGCCCGGCCCAACCGTTCGCGGTGGGGTGCTTGTTGGCGATCCCCGGCTTCTTCGGCGGCGGGATGATTGCCGTGGGGATCGGGAAGATCGTGGACGGACTGACACGGTGCCAGCCCGCCGAAGGGTGGCCGGTGTGTAACACGCCGGCGTACCTGCTGGTGGGCGCGGTGGCCGGCGCGATCCTTCTGCCGAGCGTGGTGGTGTGGCTGATGTTGCGGCGGAAGGGGGCGAGAACGACGGGAAACTCAGACAGGAGCTGATCCAGTGGCACGCATCGATGTGATCATGCCGCAGATGGGAGAGTCGATCGCGGAAGGGACGCTCTCCCGGTGGCTGAAGAAGGTCGGCGACGAGGTGAAGCGCGACGAGCCGATCTTCGAGATCTCGACCGACAAGGTGGACGCGGAGATCCCGGCGCCGTCGGCGGGCGTGCTCGCGGAGATCCTGGTGACGGAAGGGCAGACCGTCCCCGTGCAGACGGTGGTCGCTCGGCTGGAGACGGAGAAGGGGG
>JADGGM010000214.1 GCA_019689955.1 Gemmatimonadaceae bacterium | reverse complement strand
TATCTACACCTTAGCCTTCGTGGGCAGCGTCAGATGGTTATAAGAGACAGCTGCACGCATCGATGCGCGACTGGCGTCGTGGACGCCGCGGCGCCGCGGCTCCGTGCACAGCCACACCTGAGGTGGAGGACATGCTCAAAGGGATCATCTGCGCCGGTGCGCTCGCGCTCGCGGGAGCCACCGCGGCCCACGCGCAGGAGCGCGCTCGCAACGAACCGCGCGCCCCCGTGCCAACCCTCGCGCCGCTCGCCGACAGCGGCCCCGCGCTCGCGCTCACCCGCCAGCAAGCGATCGACCTCGCGCTGGCGAACAACCCGCAGCTCCACGCGGCGCGCGAGCAGGTGTCCCAGGCGCGCGCGCGGGTCACCGAGGCCAAGGCGCTCCCCGACCTCGCCGCCAGCGCGACGATCGTCGGCCAGTCGGGGCCGTTCCGGCCGAGCACCGCGGGGGAGCACGACTACGCGCTCGGGCTCACCGTCCCGTTCCCCGACCGGATCCGCCTCCGCGGCCAGGTCGCCACCGCCGACGTGCGGAGCAGCGAGCTCTCGTACGAGCAGCTCCGGCAGCAGATCGCCTCGGAGACCTCGCAGGCGTACAGCGCCCTGCTCGTCGCGCTCCGTCATCACGACGATTTTCAGCAGGCCACGCAGCTCGCGCAGGACTTCCTCGCGCGCACGCAAGCGCGCTACGAAGGGGGGACCAGCCCCAAGCTCGACGTCGTGAAGGCGCGGGTGGATCTCGCGCAATCGCGGAACCAGCTCATCGCCGCGGAGCGCGACGTCGCCAACGCGCGCGCGGCGCTCAACCGCCTCATCGCGCGCCCCCTCGGCGCGCCGATCGCGGCGGCCGACACCCTCGGCGTCCCCCCGGCGCTCCCTGCGCTCGACACGCTCGAGCGGCTGGCGCTCGCGCACCGCCCGGAGCTGCGGAGCCTCGACGCCCAGCGCGCCGGCGCGCGCGCGGCCACCACGCTCGCCAAGGAATACTGGCTCCCCGACATCGCCCTCGGCGTCACGCGCGTGACCATCCCGGGCGCGCCCGCCACGTACGACACCGACATCGGGATCAGCGTCCCGCTCTTCTTCTGGCAGCATCGCGGCGGGGAGGTGGCCGAGTCGCAGCACCGCGAACGCGAGCTCGCGGCCACCGCGCGCGACCTCGTCGCCCAGGTGAGCCAGGAAGTGCGCACCGCGTACGCCGCGGCGAGCACTGCGATCGAACAGGTGCACTACATCCGCGACGAGCTGCTCCCCGAAGCGCAGCAAGCCTATCACATCGCCACCGTGAGCTACGGCCTTGGCGGCGCCTCGACCCTCGAGGTCCTCGACGCCAAGCGCGCCCTGCTCGATGCCCAGACGCAATACACCGACGCCCTCGGCGCCGCGAACGATGCCGTCGCCCAGCTCCGGCTCGCCGTCGGTGCACCACTCGACACCACGTCCACCGGAGGACCGCATGACTAGCCGCCGAATCGCCTTCCTCGCCGCGACGGCCGGCGCCTCCGCCGCGCTCCTCGCCGCCCTGGCCTGCGGCGGCGACCCCCCGCCGGCGCAGGCGGCCGCGAAGCCCGCGGGGCTCGTGCTCCCGCCGGCGCAGCGCGAGCGGATCGCCGTCGCCCCTGTCGAGCCGACGCGCTACCGCCCGATCGTCCAGGCCACCGGCACCGTGGCGTTCGACGGGGACCAGGCCACGCCGGTGCTCGCCCCCATCTCCGGCCCCGTCACCCGCGTGCTCGTGCAGCCCGGCGTCGCCGTGCGCCAGGGGGAGCCGCTCGCCTACGTCTCCTCCCCCGACTTCGCCTCCGCGATCGCCGACTACCGCAAGGCCGCCGCGGCCGCGCGCAACGCGCAGCGCATCGCCGAGCAGGACGTGGCGCTCTTCAAGGCCGACGCCATCGCGCGCCGCGACATGGAGCAGGCGCAGACCGACGCCATCGCCGCCAAGGCCGACGAGGACGCCGCGCTCCAGCAGCTCCACGCGATCGGCGTCCCGGCGAGCACCATCGACTCGCTGCGGAACGACCTCCCGGTGCAGGCGGTCCAGGGGGTGATCCGCGCGCCCCTCGCCGGCGTCGTCGTCGAGCGCCTCATCTCGCCGGGGCAGCTCATCCAGGCGGGATCGACCCCGTGCTTCACCGTCGCCAACCTGTCGCGCATGTGGGTGATGACGAGCGTGTTCGAGTCGGACCTAGGCGACGTGCACGTCGGCGACTCGGCCGAGGTGTTCACCACCGCATCCCCGCAGCCCTTCCGCGGCGTGGTCAGCAACATCGCCCCCGAGGTCGACTCCAGCACCAAGGCCACCGCCGTCCGCGTCGTGGTCCCCAACCGCGGCGGCCTGCTCAAGAAGGACATGTACGTCCGCGTCGTCATCCACTCGCGCCGTGAGCACACCGGGCTCCTCGTCCCCGTCTCCGCGGTGCTGCGCGATGAGGACAACCAGCCCTTCGTGTACGTGCAGACCGCCGCCGGCACCTACGAGCGCCGCACCGTGACCCTCGGCGCGCGCCTCGACGACCGCTATCGGATCGACGCCGGCCTCCGCCCCGGCGACCGCGTCGTGCAGCAGGGCGGCCTCTTCCTCCAGTTCGCGGAGAGCCAGTGACCACGCGCGACCAGCTCGAAGCCGCGGAGGACGCGGCGGTGGTCCAGCGCCGCTCGCTCATCAACCGCATCGTCGCGACCTCGCTCGACCAGCGCCTCGTCGTGTCGATGTTCGCGCTCCTCCTCCTGGGCGCCGGCATCTGGTCGTTCCGCCGCCTCCCCGTCGACGCCTACCCCGACATCTCTCCCACGATGGTGGAGATCATCACCCAGTGGCCGGGGCACGCCGCGGAGGAGGTCGAGCGGCTGATCACCGTCCCCGTGGAAGTGGAGATGAACGGGCTCCCGCGCCTCAAGGTCATCCGCTCCATCTCGCTCTACGGGCTCTCCGACGTCACCCTCACCTTCGAGGACAACACCGACGACTACTTCGCGCGCCAGCAGGTGTTCGAGCGGCTCCCCGGCGTCGAGCTCCCCGAGGGAGTGAGCCCCGAGGTTGGGCCCCTCGCCGCGCCGTCGGGGCTCGTGTACCGCTACGTGCTCGAGAGCAACGACCGGTCGCCGATGGAGCTCAAGAACATCAACGACTGGGTAGTCACCAAGGCGTACCGCTCCGTGCCCGGCGTGGCCGACGACTCCCCGCTGGGCGGGGAGACGATGCAGTACCAGGTGCTCCTCGACCCCGGCCGCCTCGCCGGCGCCGGGCTCTCGGTGCCGCAGGTCATCGAAGCACTCAACGCGAACAACGGGAACGCCGGCGGCGGCTTCTATTCCGAGGGGGGGCAGTTCTACTACGTGCGCGGCCTCGCGCGGCTGCACACGGTGGAGGACATCGGCAAGGTCGTCGTCGCCGTGCGCAACGGGACCCCGATCCTCGTGCGCGACCTGGGCGACGTGGTCGTCGGCCACGCGCCGCGCCTCGGGCAGTTCGGCTTCAACGAGCGCGACGACGCCGTGGAAGGGGTGATCGTCATGCGCCGCGGGGAGCAGGCGCAGGTCGTGCTCAAAGGGGTGCAGGCCAAGACCCGCGAGCTCAACGACTCGATCCTCCCCAAGGACGTGAAGATCCGGCCGTTCTACGACCGGAGCGACCTCGTGCACCTCACCACGCGCACGGTGGAGGACAACCTCGTGCGCGGGATCGTGCTCGTGGTCGTCGTGCTGATCTTCTTCCTGTACGACGTGCGCTCGGGGCTCATCGTCGCCACGGCGATCCCGCTCTCGCTCCTCGTCGCGTTCATCTGCCTCGACCTCCGCCACATCCCGGCGAACCTGCTCTCGATCGGCGCGATCGACTTCGGCATCCTCGTCGACGGAGCGGTGGTGATGGTGGAGAACATCCACCGCCAGCTCGCGCTGCGCCACGGGCAGGACTACCGCATCCGCGACGTGATCGTCAGCGCCGCGGCGGAGGTCGACCGGCCGATCTTCTACGCGGTGGCGGTGATCGTCGCCGGGTTCCTCCCGATCTACGTGCTCTCCGGCCCCTCCGGGCGTCTCTTCCGCCCGATGGCGGACACGACGATCTTCGCGCTCATCGGCGCGCTCCTCGTCACGCTCACGCTCATCCCCGTGCTCTGCGCGTGGCTCCTCCGGCGCGGGGTGCGCGAGCGGCGCAACGCGGCGTTCGAGTGGGTGAAGGGGTGGTACGAGCGCGGTCTCGACTGGTGCCTCGCGCACCCGAGGGCGACGATCGCCGGCTCCGCGGGGGCGTTCGCGCTTTCCCTCCTCCTCATCCCGGCGATCGGCGCGGAGTTCATGCCGCACCTCGACGAAGGGGCGCTCTGGGTGCGCGCGACCATGCCGTACACCATCTCCTTCGACGAGTCGTCGAAGATCGTCCCGCAGATCCGCGCGATCCTCCGCTCCTTCCCGCAGGTGACCGTCGTCGCCTCGGAGCACGGGCGCCCGGACGACGGCACGGATCCCACGGGGTTCTTCAACGCCGAGTTCTACGTGGGGCTGAAGCCCTACGACGCGTGGACCGGCCCGATCCGCACCAAGGCGCAGCTCATCGCCGCGATCGACAAGCAGCTCGAGCGCTTCCCCGGGATCACCTTCAACTTCACCCAGCCCGCCCAGGACGCGGTCGACGAAGCGGAGACGGGGCTCAAGAGCGCGCTCGACGTGAAGATCTTCGGCTCGGACCTCGCGGTGCTCGAGCGGAGCGGGCGGGAGATCAAGCGCATCCTGCAGGGCGTCCGCGGCATCACCGACGTGACGCTCGTGCAGGAGCTCGGCCAGCCCGCGCTCACCATCACCGTGGACCGCGACCGGATCGCGCGCTACGGGATCAACGCGGCCGACGTCAACGGTCTCATCGAGGCCGCCGTCGGCGGCGCGGTGGCCACGCAGGTCGCGCAGGGGGAGCGGCTCTACGACCTGGTGGTGCGGTTGCAGCCGCAGTTCCGCGAGACGCCGGAGCAGATCGGCGAGATCCTCGTCCCCACCCCCGACGGCCAGCAGATCCCGATGAAGGATCTCGCCACCATCCAGGTGTCGAACGGCGCCGCGTTCATCTACCGGCAGAACAACGCGCGCTTCATCGGCGTGCAGTTCTCCGTGGAGGGACGCGACCTGGCGAGCGCGGTGCGCGAGGCGCAGGCCCGCGTCGCCGCGGCGATGCACCTGCCGCCGGGGTACCGCGTGGTGTGGGGGGGCGAGTTCCAGGAGTACACCGCGTCGCGGGCGCAGCTCCGGATCATCCTCCCGCTCACGCTGCTCGTGATCTTCCTCCTCCTCTTCGCGCTGTACGGCAACGTCAAGTTCCCGATGATCACCGTGGTCGGCGTGGTGCTCTCGGCGCCGATCGGCGGCCTCCTGGCGCTGCTCGTGACCGGCACCCCGTTCTCGGTCTCGTCGGGGATCGGGTTCCTCGCGCTGTTCGGGGTCTCGGTGCAGACGGCGGTCGTGTACATCTCGTACGCGAACGAGCTGCGCGGGAACGGCGTGGCGATCGGCGACGCCACGCGCCAGGCAGCGCTCCTCCGCCTCCGGCCGATCATGATGACCGCGCTCGTCGCCGCGCTCGGCCTCCTCCCCGCCGCGCTCTCGCACGGCGTGGGCTCCGACTCGCAGCGGCCGTTCGCGCTGGTGATCGTCGGAGGGCTCTTCTCGCGGCTCCTCATCAGCGTGTTCCTCATGCCCGCGCTGTACGCCGTGGTCGCGCGGCCGGGAGACCGCCTGGAGGTATGACCGAGGGCAGGAAGCGGCGCTTCGGGTTCTCTACGGCCTGAGCACCCGCGCGAGCGCTCCACCGAGACATCGGCGCCCGCGCGTCGTCCCTATCGTGGCGACAACTTGTCCGGAGGGGCGAACATGGTTCGTGGCAACTGGATCGGCGTGGGAGGGGAGGGCGCGTGGCGCGCCGCGTGATCACCGAGCGCGAGGTGCGCCGCGCTTCTGGGGAGGGGCAGTCGGTCATCAACGT
>JADGGM010000213.1 GCA_019689955.1 Gemmatimonadaceae bacterium | reverse complement strand
GGGGTGCTCCTCTTCGGGATCCCCGATCGCAAGGACGCCACCGGGTCCGCGGCGTGGGACGAGTGCGGCCCGGTCCAGGAGGCGGTGCGCGCGCTCAAGCGCGAGCTCCCCGAGCTCGTCGTGATCACCGACGTGTGCATGTGCGAGTACACGGACCACGGCCACTGCGGCGTGCTCGTGAACGGCGATGTGGACAACGACGCGACGCTCGAGCTGTTGGTGAAGGAAGCGCTCTCGCACGCGCGCGCGGGCGCGGACATCGTGGCGCCGAGCGACATGATGGACGGGCGGGTCGGGGCGATCCGGCGCGCGCTCGACCACGCGGGGTTCGCGGGCACGGCGATCCTGTCGTACGCGGCCAAGTACGCGTCGGTGTTTTACGGACCGTTCCGCGAGGCCGCCGAGAGCGCGCCGCAGACCGGCGACCGGCGCGGCTACCAGATGGATGCCGGCAACGCCGACGAGGCGCTGCGCGAGGTGTGGCTGGACATCGAGGAAGGGGCCGACGCCATCATGGTGAAGCCCGCCGGCCCGTACCTCGACATCGTGGCGCGCGTGAAGCACGAGACCGGCTACCCGCTCGCCGCCTATCAGGTGAGCGGCGAGTTCGCTATGATTAAGGCGGCAGCGGAGCGCGGCTGGCTCGACCACGATCGGGCGATGCTCGAGTCGCTCCTCGCCATCCGCCGCGCGGGTGCCGACGTCATCATCACGTACTTCGCGACCGACGCGGCGCGGATGTTGAGGCGCCGCGGGTAGCGCGGCGCCCGACGAGTTTCCCTGCGAGAGGATCGAACGATGCGCTATCGCACGTTTCCGGGTACCGATCTCGCCGTGAGTGAGATCGGTTTTGGTGTGTGGACGCTCTCCACCGGCTGGTGGGGGGAGAAGAGCGACGACGAAGCGGTCGCCATGCTGCGCCGCGCGTACGACGAGCACGGCATCACCTTCTTCGATGCCGCCGACGCGTACGGCAACGGCCGCGCGGAGCGCCAGCTCGCGCGCGCCTTCCGCGGGATGCGCGACCGCGTGGTCTATGCCACGAAGGTGGGCTACGACATCTACGACGAGTCCGCCGCGCGCGCGCGCCGCGGGCAGAGCGAGCTCCCGCAGCGCTTCGACGCGCCGTTCCTCCGCATGGCGGTCGACCGGTGCCTCGAGCGGCTGGAGACCGACTATATCGACGTGCTCCAGCTTCACAACGTGAAGATGGAGCACGTGCGCAATCCGGAGATCTGGGAGACGCTGCGCGCGCTGGTGCGCGAGGGGAAGGTGCGCGCGTGGGGCGCGGCGTTCGGTCCGGCGATCGGGTGGCTCTACGAGGCGGTGGAGCTGGTCGAG
This sequence comes from Gemmatimonadaceae bacterium, assembly GCA_019689955.1. Taxonomy (GTDB): domain Bacteria; phylum Gemmatimonadota; class Gemmatimonadetes; order Gemmatimonadales; family Gemmatimonadaceae; genus JADGGM01. The sequence continues at coordinate 4,641 of JADGGM010000213.1, read as the reverse complement.
CGCGAGCGCGACATCAACACGATCCAGATGATCTGGAACATCCTCGAGCAGCACCCGGGGACCGCGATGATCGAGGCGGCGAAGCAGCATGCGCCGAACTGCTGCTTCAACATCCGCGTCACGCACGCGTCGGGGATGCTCGAGGGGCGTTACACCGAGGACACGGTCTTCCCGCCGAACGACCACCGGCGCCACCGCCCGCGCTCGTGGCTCGTGAACGGCCTGCAGAAGATCCGTACGCTCGACTTCCTCACCACGCAGATGACCCTCGGCCAGGCGGCGCTCAAGTGGCTGCTCGCCGAGCCGCGCGTGGTGACCACGTTGCCCAACATCTACGACACGGCGCAGCTCGACGAGTTCGCCGCGGCCTCCGACTGCCCCGACCTCTCGGCCGAGCAGCTCGAGCGCGTGGCCGAGCTCCACGCGCGCAACTTCGGCGTCACCGAGGAACCGATGGTCTACAAAGGCACGATGCACCGCGAGGGCGCCGCGCAGGGCGTGGCCCGGGAGCGCGCGACCTCGTGATTCACCCCTGGCACGACCTCCCGCCCGGACGGCACGCCCCCGATGAAGTCACCGCGGTCATCGAGATCCCGAGCGGGAGCCGCAACAAGTACGAGCTCGACAAGAAGTCCGGTCTCCTGCGGCTCGACCGCGTGCTCTACTCTGCCGTCCACTACCCCGGCGACTACGGCTTCATCCCGCGGACCCTGGCCGAGGACAACGACCCGTGCGACGTGCTCGTCCTCCTGAACGAGCCGACGTTCCCCGGCTGCCAGATCGACGCGCGCCCGATCGGCGTGCTCAAGATGCTCGACCGGAACGAGCTGGACTACAAGATCCTCGCGGTCCCGAGCCAGGACCCGTTCTACCACGAGTACTTTGACATCGCCGACATCCCGCAGCACTACTTGAAGGAGGTCGAGCACTTCTTCCACATCTACAAGGACCTGGAGGGGAAACGCGTCCAGACCGTAGGGTGGGAGAAGAGCGACGTGGCGATGCAGGTGATCATGGATTCCGTCAAGCGGTACCACGAGCAGTACATGGTGGTCTCGGGCCCCTGAGCCGTCACACCGGCTTGGTGGGTCCGTGCTCCACGGGCTCGACGCCGTGATGCATCAGCAGGTGCTCGTACACCAGGGCCGCCAGCACGCCGCCAATGATGGGGCCGATCCAGTAGATGAGCTGCCCCTCGTAGATCCCGCTCGCGACCGCTGGGCCAAGGGCGCGAGCGGGGTTCACGGCGGCGCCGGTGAGCGGGCCGAAGGTGAGGATGTCGGCCGCGACGGTGAGGCCGATGGCCCACCCGCCCACCTTGGGTGCACGGGGGTCCACGGCCGTGCCGAAGACGGCGAAGACGAGGAAGAACGTGCCGATCCCTTCGAGGAGGTACGCTTGCGCGGACGAGACATCGAGCGCCACGAACTGGCCACCGCCGCGAGCCGCCTCGTAGAGGGCGGCGGGGAACAGGGCTTTCAGCGCGTAGGCGGCGAGGATGGCGCCGAGCACCTGGGCGACGATGTAGATCCCGGCCATGAGTCCGCCAATACGCTGGGTCGCGACGAAGCCAAGCGTCACCGCGGGGTTGAGATGGCCTGAGATGCGCATCGTGGCGGTGACCATGATGCTGAGAATGAGTCCGTGGGCGAGGGCGATCTCGACGAGCCCGATCGTGCTCCCCGGCGCCTTCGAGAGGAGGATTGCACCGCTTCCGACGAACACGAGGGCAAACGTGCCGATGAGCTCAGCAGTGAAGTGCCGCAGCGGGTCTCGCATAGCGTGCCTCCCAGAGGGGCCGAGTCAGCCGCCAAGCTAGACGCACTGGACAGTGGAAGCAAGACACGGCCGAGTGCCGGCGCCCAGCCGGGCCAAGATCGCGGTCCTCTTCGTCTCCGACCAACCGGAGCGCTTCAAGGCGCTGCGGCGGAGTGCGCTCGCGGGGCGTGCGGTGTACCTCTGGGTGGACCAGGGGCGCCGCGCGCCGTCATGGTCCACTCCGCTCCGCGGCGACCCCACGGACCCGGCGACGTACGCGCCGCTCGGCGCCGGGGACACGATCGCCGTCGTCGACCTCGAGGACGACGACCGCGCCCGGCGCGTGGCCCGCGCGATCTCGCGGGCGTTCCCGCTCCCGTCGGTCCTCCTCATCGACCACCGGCGCGACGGGGCGCGCCACGCGCGCGTGCGCAACGGGGTCACCTGGATCAACGAAGGAGAGCTGCTCGCCGACGCGATCGAGGTCGTGCTGCGGCGCGTCGCCGCGCGCAAGCGGCTGCGGGGGCTCAAGCGCGCGCTGCACGGCGCGTCGTCGTGTGCGTTCCTCGTGCAGAACGACCCGGACCCCGACGCGATCGCGTCCGCGCTCGCGCTGCGCGTGGCGCTCGGCTACCGCGCCGACCAGGCCCCGATCATCACCTGCGGGCACATCACCCGCCCCGAGAACCAGCGCCTCATCGCCGAGCTCGGGGTGCGCGTCCGGCACGTCACGCGACGGCAGCTCCCGTCGTTCGCCCCGCTGGTGCTCGTCGACGTCCAGCCGCCGTACTTCGGCACCGCGCTCCCGGAGGTCGCGGCGGTCGTCGATCACCACCCGCAGACGGGCGAGTACCGGGCGCGCTTCCGCGACGTGCGCACGTGGTTCGGCGCGAGCGCGACGATGGCCGCGGAGTACCTCCTGGCCGAGAACGGCGCCGCGCTCACCACCCCGCTCGCCACCGCGCTCCTCTACGGGATCATCACCGACACCAAGTCGCTCTCCCGCTCGGCGAGCGACGACGACCTGCAGATGTTCGCGCTCCTCTTCCCGCGCGCCGACCAGGCGATGCTGCGGCGCATCCAGCACCCGTCGTACGCACCGCTCGCGCTCAAGCGGTTCGGCGAGGCGCTGCAGCGCGCGCAGGTGCGGGACGGGCTGGCCTACGTGCACCTCGGCAAGCTCCCCGAGGAGCAGGAGCACATCGTCGCGCAGCTCGCGGAGTTCTGTCTCGGGATGGCCGGCGCCAGCGTGTCGGCGGTCTCCGGCGTGTTCGGCTCGAAGCTCGCGATGAGCACGCGCGCGCTCTCCCCCGACGCGCGCCTCGGCGACCGGCTGCGGCAGGTCTTCCTGCCGTACGGGAGCGCCGGCGGGCACCCGGTGATGGCGAAGACCGTGATCGACCTCGCCGCGTGGCGCCGCGACCACCCGTTCACCACTGAGCGTGCGCTCGAGCGCGGGATCCAGCGCGCCCTCCTGCGCGCGCTGCGGACCCCGCTCCCCGCGCCGGCGCCGGCCGTCAGCTCGCCTTCTTCAAGACGAGCGCGGCGTTGATCCCGCCGAACCCGAACGAGTTCGACATGAGGAGCTCCGGCGCCGCCGCGCGCCCGTCGCGCGGGATGTAGTCGAGGTCGCACCCGTCGTCGGGCGCGGCGAGGTTCACGGTGGGGGGGAGCCAGTCGTTCGTCAGCGCGAGCGCGCAGATGGCCGCCTCGATCGCCCCGCTGGCGCCGAGCGCGTGGCCGTAGTACCCCTTGGTGCCGCTCACCGCGATGCGGTAGGCATGGTCCCCGAACACGCGCTTGATCGCGAGCGTCTCCGTGGCGTCATTGAGCGGGGTGGAGCTCCCGTGCGCGTTCACGTACGCGATCTCGTGCGGTTCCACCCCCGCGTCGTCGAGCGCGCGGCGCATGGACCGCGCGGCCTGCGAGCCATCGGGGCGCGGCGCGGTCATGTGATACGCGTCGTTCGACATCCCGAAGCCGAGCACCTCGCCGTAGATCCGCGCCCCGCGCGCCACCGCGCGGTCGTACGCCTCGAGCACCAGCACCGCCGCGCCTTCCCCCATCACGAAACCGTCGCGGTCGCGGTCGAAGGGGCGCGAGGCGCTCCCCGGGTCGTCGTTGCGCGTGGACATGGCGCGGATGATCGCGAACGCGCCGTAGCAGAGCGGCCAGAGCGGCGCTTCCGCACCGCCGCACAGCATCACGTCCGCGTAGCCGTCGCGGATCTGCCGGAACCCTTCCCCCACCGCGATCGTCCCCGAGGCGCAGCTCATCGCGTTCGTGCTGTTCGGCCCCTGCACGCCGAGCTCGATCGCGATGTTGCAGCTCGCCGCGCCGCCGAACACGGTGAGCGCGAGGATCGGGTCGACGTCGCGCACGCCGCCGCGATAATACACACCGCACTGCTCCTCGGCGTAGCCGACCCCACCCAGCGCCGTCCCCATCATGGCGCCGATGCGCTCGCGGTCCTCCGTGGCCAGGTCGATCCCCGCGTCCTCGATCGCCATGCGCGCCGCGGCCACGGAGAACTGTCCGAAGCGATCGAGCCGCTTCGCGCGCTTGCGCTCCAGGAAGTCGTTCGGGTCGAAGTCGCGCACCTCCGCGGCGACGTGGCTGCGGAACGGGGACGGGTCGAAGCGCGAGACCAGCGTGACCGCGGAGCGCTGCGCGCGCAGCCCCGTCCACAGCCCCTGCACCGCGATCCCGATGGGAGTGATGGCACCGATTCCGGTAATGGCGACTCGCCTACGTCGTGGCAGCATCTCGATCCGATGTGAAGATGTCGTACGTGCAACCGGGGACCGCCGCTCGGGATCGGCCCCGCCGCTCCCCAGCATCCCGCCCGCCGATCTCCGGGGCCGGTCCCCGGCTCTGTCCGCG
>JADGGM010000212.1 GCA_019689955.1 Gemmatimonadaceae bacterium | reverse complement strand
GCTCTGGACAACCCTCCGTGCACCTAGCTCTCCTCATTTACGGTGTCGTCGCCACGCTCATTCTCGTCGCGTGGCTCTCGCTCTGGAGCGACACGATCGTCGGCGCGGTCGTCGCGCTCGAGGGGCGCGGCTGGCACGTGGCGGTCGGTCTCTGTGTCTCCGCCCTGTGGCCGATCCTGCTCGTGGGCGTCCCCGTGCTCCTCATCGCCATGATCGGGCGCCGGCGCTTCCGGATCGGCGTCGTGGATCTCAGGAGCTACCGCGCGGACGCCGGAGGGTGACGTGCAGGACGTGTTGATCTACGGTGCGGGAGGATTCGCGCGTGAGGTCGCGTGGCTCGTCGAGTGCGCAGCGGCCAAGGGTGGAGACCTCCGCGTGGCCGGCTTTCTCGATGACGACCCGACGCATCACGGCACGTCGCTCAACGACATTCCTGTCTTCGGGCTCGATGCCGCGACCGCTGCGCACGGCGGCGCCGCGATGTTGATCGCAGTCGGCAACCCTGGGACGCGCGAGCGGTTGGCGGCACGCTCGGCCGCGGCGGGGTTCCGCTTCGCGACGGTCGTGCACCCGTCGGTGGAGATGTCGCGGTGGGTGGAGCTCGGCGAGGGTACCATCATCTGCGCCGGCTCGACGCTCACGACGAACATCCGGCTGGGCGCGCACGTGCACGTGAATCTCGACTGCACGATCGGACACGACGCGGTGCTCGAGGATTTTGCCACGCTGGCGCCCGGGGTTCACGTCTCCGGGCACGTCCACATCGAGCGCGGCGCGTACCTGGGGACCGGAGCCGTTGTGATCAACGGCGAGGCCGGGCGCCCGATCACGATCGGCGCGGGCGCGGTCGTCGGCGCCGGCGCCGTGGTCACGCGCGACGTTCCGCCTGGGGTGACCGTGGTCGGCGTGCCCGCGCGAGCGCGCTGAGACGGGCTGGTGCCTCGGCGCGCGCCGCAGCGCCGGGAGCGAGAAGATCTCCGTGAAGGGCCGCCCCAACATCGGGCGGCCTTTTCTTGCGCTCGGAACACCTGATCGCCCTCCGCCTGATCGGCACAATCAGGGGAACACCGCGCTGAGTGGTCTATCGGCAGAGCGCCTGGCGATACCGCGGTCGTACGGGCGACGCCTGATCGTCCGTTTGTGGCGCACGGCGGCTCGCGGTGTCATCGTCGTCCTCACCCCGAAGATGGTCGTCCGACCTGTTGCACCTCGCCGCGCCGGCTTTACCCGCTCCGTTGCTGGAGAGTCCGTGCACCTCCCCGTTCGCACCGATGGCGATGTGCCCCCCGATCTGAACGATCGGCAGTGGGTGGAACGCATCCGTGCCGGGGACATCGGAGCGTTCGAGACGGTGTTCCGCACGCTCGCGCCTCCGCTCTGTGTGTTCACGCGGCGCTTCGTGGGTTCGGCCGGGGTGGCGGAGGACATCGTCCAGGATCTCTTCCTCGTGTTGTGGCGGCAGCACGAGACGCTCGAGGTGCACGGGTCGCTCGTGAACTACCTCTACACCGCGGCCCGCAACCGCGCGCTGAACTACCTCAAGCACGAGCAAGGTACCGCCCGGGTGTGGGACGCGCTTTCACAGGACGACCCGGAGTCGCCGCCGACGATCGATGACCTGCTCGTCGAGGAAGAGCTGACGCTCGCGGTCCAGGATGCGATCGCGCGGCTCCCGGACCGGACGCGGCTCGTGTTCGTGATGAGCCGGCAGCAGGGGATGGCGTACCAGCAGATCGCCACGGCGCTCGGCATCTCCGTGAAGACGGTGGAGACGCAGATGGGGCGCGCGCTGCGCCTGCTGCGGATGCGGCTGCGCGAGCGGTTCGAGTGATCGACGGTGATGCGGAGGCGGCGCGACGGGCCCGGCACGAGCTGCCGGGCCTTTTTGCATCGTGGGTCAGGGTCGAGCACGCGGCGAGATGTCTATCGCACGCCAACGACGCAGGCTGCAATCACCGGGATCGCGCGGCGCGTGGATGCCGCGCAGGGTGATGGTGCTCGAATGCATGACGAGATGATCGACTGGAACCGACTGGCCAGATACTTCGCCGGCGAGTGCTCGCCAGCCGAGGCGGATGCGATTCGCGCGTGGGCCGCGGAAGACCCGGCGCGGAGCGCGGAGCTGGCGCTGCTGCGGAAGGTGTGGGCGCGCGCGGGGGAGCTCCCTGCGGCGCCGCGCATCGAGGCGATGTGGGAGGCGGTCGTGGCCGGCAGCGACGTCCCGCGTGCGCACGGCGATGCGCTCATCCCAGCACCACCGGGCCGCGCGGACGGAGGGCGCGTGCGCGTTGGGCGTGCGCTCTCGCTCATGCCGCCGACGAACGCGCGGCCTCGGTGGGCGACGCTGCGCGTCACCGCCATCGCGGCCGCTCTCGTCATCGCCGCGTTCGGCGGGCGCACGGCGTGGCGACAGGCACACCGTGCGGATGGCGCGCCACACGCCGCGGCCGTGGCGGTCGTACGCGAGTACCGCACCGCACGCGGGCAGCGAGCGACGATCGAGCTCCTCGACGGAACGCACGTGACGCTCGGTGTGGACAGCCGCCTGCGCACGACGGCGTTCGAGGGGGGACGGCGCGACGTGTTCCTCGACGGTGAGGCCGTGTTCGACGTGGTCCATGATGCACGGCGGCCGTTCCTCGTGCACGCCGGAAGCGCGCTCGCGCAGGACATCGGGACCACGTTCAGCGTCCGCGCGTACGCGGGAGAACCGGTCCGGATCGTCGTCGCGGACGGGTCGGTGGCGGTGGGCGATACGATCGCGCCGGCGGACCCGCGGACCGTGCTCGGCGCACGCGACATGGCGCGCGTGCAGCGCGATGGCCGCATCGTCGTGGCCCGCGGGATCGACCCGCGGCCGTATCTCGCCTGGACCAGCGGGCGGCTGGTGTTCCGGCACGTTCCGCTCCGCGCCGTCGTGTCGGAGCTGGAACGGTGGTTCGACGTACGCATCACGGTCGCGGATTCGGCGCTCCTCGACGCGACCGTGAATGCGTCATTTCACGACGATGGCATCGACGACGTGCTCCAGTTGCTCACCACCTCGCTCGATGCGCGCGTCGAGCGGCGCGGACGCATGGTCGTGCTTCACCGCGCGCACTGATCTTCCACCCCTTTGCTCCGAGAGGATCGCATGGTCTCACGATCGACGGTGATCGCGTGTGGTGCCGCGGTGCTCGGGTCGTTTGTACTCGGCGCGAGCCGCGTGCAGGCGCAGAGCGCGGCGCCACAATCGATGGACCGTCAACCCGCTCCGCGCGCCGCGGCGGCGCAGCCGGCGAGCGCGCGGCGGCAGGGACCGCCGCTGGAGCGGATCGTATCGCTCACGCTGGTCAAGGTTCGGCTGGACACGGCACTCGACCGGATCGCCGCGCTCGCCGACGTTCCGATCGTGTACACGGACCAGGTGGTGCCGGTGGCGCGGGTCATCTCGGCCACGCTGAAGGACGTCTCCGTGCGGCGTGCGCTGGAGGTGGTGTTGCGCGGAACCGGGGTCGCAGCAGAGGTGCGCGGGGACCGGATCGTCCTGCGGCGGCCCGATGCCGGGGCGGTGGACACGGGAGAGACAGGGGCGATTCTCGGGCGGGTGCGGGATTCGGTGACGGCGCGGCCGGTGAAGGGGGTGCTCGTGAGCATCGGCGGCACCGCGCTCACGGCGACCACGAACGACAGCGGTGCGTTCTGGTTCGCGAAGGTCCCGGCAGGGATGCACCAGCTCACGGCGCGAATGGTGGGATACATGGTCGCGCAGCGCGAGGTCGTGGTACAGCCGGGGCGAACAGTGGGCGTGGAGCTGGCGCTGCGGATGAGCATGACGCGGCTGCAGGAGGTGGTGACGACGGCCACGGGACCGCGGCGACGGATGGATCTGCCGAATGACGTCGCGGTGTTGAACGTGGACTCGATCGTGGCGACGCAGCCGGTGACGAGCGTGACGGACTTGCTGGCGACGCGGGTGCCGGGGCTCGTGGTGCAGCACACGAGTGGGGCGCCGGGGGATCCGGCGCGGCTTCGGCTCCGGGGGGTGAACAGCATCAGCCGCGGGAACGATCCGATCGTGATCGTCGACGGGGTGCGGGTCTACTACGACCAGTCGGGGATCCGGGCGCAGAATCTAACCCAGGGGGCGGAACGTGGATACGCAGCGCCGTCGCCGTTGGACCAGTTGGATGTACACAGCATCGAGACGATCGAGGTGGTGAAGGGGCCCTCGGCGGCCACGCTCTACGGGGCGGATGCGGCCAATGGGGTGATCGTGATCACCACCAAGAAGGGGCGGCCCGGTCCGGCGCGTTGGCGCGTCAGCGCCTCCCAGGGGCTCTCCTCCATGCCCGGGCGCTATCCCGACCAGTACCTCCGGTTCGCGCATGACTATGGTGGCAACGCGTTCATCTGCAGGCTCAGCAGGAACTGTGCGGCTGGGGTGGACAGTCTGGTGCGGTTCCAGGCGTTGAACGATCCGGCGCTGACGGTCTTGGGCCAGGGGCGGAGCACGAGCCTCGCGCTCGGGGTGGACGGCGGGACGAGTGGGCTCAGCTACAGCCTCACCGGGAGCTATGACGACGAAACGGGCATCCTGAAGCTGCCGGGCGCAGAGGTCGCCCGCTTCGAGAGCCTTCACGGCTCTGCGCCGCCGAGCTGGATGCGGCGGCCGCAGACGCTTACGCGCTGGAGCGGGACGGGGCGGGTGACGGCGCAGCTCGGCCCCAAGGCCGACGCGTCGTTCACGACGACGCTCACGCGCGAGACCCAGCAGCGCTCGAGCCTGGAGGCGCAGCTTGCTCAGCTCATGTCCACGTACGTCGATCGCGGCACCCAGACGTACTACCAGGTGAACGATATCGGTGGCTATCAGCCGGTTTCCGCGTTGGTGCCGGACTTCTATCAGCGGGCGACGGATGTGGCGACCAACTTCACCAACGCAGCCTCCCTGAACTGGCGGCCCCGTGCCTGGCTCACGGCGAGCGTGGATGGCGGGCTCAATGTGATCGCGCGCACCGATGAGGTGCTCCTGCCCAGGGGGATGCTGGACACGCTGGGGAGCCTGGCCACTGCCCGCGGGAGCTCGGTGGTAAGCACGGTGAATGTGCGGGCGCTGGCCACGCGCGCGCTGCCCTTAGGCTTCACGTTCCAGTTCGCCCTAGGGGCGAACTACACTAAGACGGCGATCGCCGATCTCAGCACCTCGGTGACGGGGCTCGCACAGGGCACCACAGGGCTCACCGGGGCGGCGCAGGTGTCGCCACCCTCGGAGACGGTGAGCGAGGTGACGAGTGCGGGCTGGTACGTGGCGCCCGCGCTCTCACACAAGCGCTTTTTCTTGGATGCCGGGCTGCGCTTCGATGGGGGGAGCACGTACGGGTCGCACGTCTCCTTGCCCACCTTCCCCAAGCTCGGCGGCTCGTGGCTCATCTCGGATGAGCCCTGGTTCCCGTTCAAGCGCGTGTTCAACACCCTCCGGCTGCGGGCGGCCTACGGGCACGCGGGGGTGCAGCCGGGGCTCGCCGACAAGCTGCGGCTCTACACCGTCTCGACCGGGTTCGTCGACGGGATCGGGGCGAGCGTGACGACGATCGGGGCGAGCACGTTGGGGAACACCGAGCTCAAGCCGGAGCGGTCGACGGAGCTCGAGGGGGGCTTTGACGCCGATCTCTGGGAGGATCGGATCTCGGTCACGCTCTCGGGCTACCGGAAGATTCGGAAGGATGCCCTGCTCCAGGTGCCGGTGGCACCGTCGGTCTACGGCAACAGTGTAACGGTGTGGAAGAACATCGGGGTGGTGCGGAACACGGGGCTCGAGGCCACGGTGACGACGCAGCTCGTGCGCACGGATCCGGTGACGTGGAGCTGGACGCTGGGGGTGAGCCGGAACCGGAACCTGGTGGTCTCGCTTGCGCCGGGGATGCAGCCGATCAACCTCGGCGATGGCCAGCGGGTGGCAGCGGGCTATCCGCTGTTTGGGCACTGGGCGAAGCCGATCAAGGGATATCTAGATGTGAACGGGGACGGGATCATTCAGCTGGGGGAGGTGCAGGTG
>JADGGM010000211.1 GCA_019689955.1 Gemmatimonadaceae bacterium | reverse complement strand
AAAGGGCCGGCGCCGCGGAGTGACCACGCGTCTCGTCGCTGGCGGCCGCGGGCCGGCGCGCCCGCGCGGTGCAGGCGCCCAGCACGATCATCGCCGTGGCCAATGAAAGCGCGGCCGCGCGCCGCCATCTCGGGTGCCAGATCGGGTGCGGTGCATCATCGCGGGGCTGCATGGACGCCTCCTTGAAGAAGAGAGGAATCGAGAGATGGGTCGGTCGAGAGAGATCGCTGGAGCGGTGGCTCACCCGGCGTACCGCTCATCGACGGTGGCGACGAAGACGCCCGCGCCCACCAACGGCGAGCGCGGCCACGAGCGCGCCGAATCCCGGCGCGGTCCCAACCCGATCGGGCACGCGATCCGAATCACCTCGACCTCCGGGCGACGATCTCCCTGACGTACCCACCGCTGTACGAGGTGACCGCCGTGAGCTCGAACCCGGCGCCTCGAACGGCGTCGACCGTGCGGCGGTTGAGGTAACATCCGCCAGCGACACGGCGCCAGACGGGCGTGATCCAATCCTGCAACCGCCCCACGAACGCCGGATGATCGACACGCACATGCTCGAGCATCCGAAGCGCGCCGCCCGGGCGGAGCACGCGACGGAGCTCGCCGAGGGCGCGCTCCGGATGGGGGATCGTGCACATGGCAAGCGCGACGACCCCAGCGCCGAACGCCGCGTCGTCAAAGGGGAGCGCTTCGGCGTCCGCGACGACGAGCTCGATGCGCGCTCGTGCCTCGCGGGCGCGGGCGCGCGCTCGCTCCAGCATGGCCATGTCCGGATCGGTTGCGACCACCCACGCATCCGCGCGGTAGTGCGGGAAATCGAGCCCGGTGCCGGCGCCGATCTCCAGGACCCGTCCTTGGGCTGGTGCCACCATCGTGTGACGCCAGCGGCCGACGCGGCCCCGCTCGGCGCGCGCCATTACGAGGTCGTAGAGTCGAGGGAAGATTCGCATGGCTTGGAGCGCTCACATTCGGGGTGCCGCTTCGGCCGGACGCGCCCGACCGCGCCGTCCTCGGAGGCAGCATCGATGTCACGGCGGCCGCAACGTGCGATCGCCAGGCTCGAGGCGTTCTCCCACGCCAACCACGACCGTGTCGGGAGAGTCCTGACAACGCCTCGAGGAATTGCCACTTTATCCATTGTAAAGCGCGGCGGAGTTTACGGGAGACGGTTTCTTCGATGCGCTCGGCGACCGCCGCCACTGGCCCGCGCGTGAGACCGGAGGCGTGTGGGAGGCTGATGGACGGGAGGTCCCCAAGCAGCTCGGGTGAAGGCGCTCCTTCGGCGCCGGGAGATCGAGCATCCGGATGTGCTCCGCTTCGACGACCTCTCGCTCGACACGGGCACCCGGCGTGCTCGGCGCGGCGTGCGCGAGATCGATCTGACGTCCGGTGCAGGCTACGTGCTGCGCGAGCCGTAGCTCCCGCCGTGTCGCTCCGGCTCCGCTTGGCACCCTGGTACGGTCGCGCGAGTCACGGGGGCTGCCGCCGCAGCTCCTCCAGCATGCGATGGAACGTCTCCGTATCGATCTCGCCGCGGGCGTAGCGCTCACGAAGAAGCTGCTCGGCCCGGTCACCGCCACCCACGTTCGGGCCCACACCGCGACGCGTGAAGTTCCAGATCGCCCAGACGATCACGACGAGCAGGATGATCCACAAGAGCATCATGGCCCCTCCCCCCCACATGTGCCCGCCGCACCAAGGACACCCCGTCCATCCTTGAGCAGCTCCAATCACGGGTGTGACAGTCATACGGGACTCGCGCTGAGGGTCGGGTACGCAGAGTTCGCACCAGGCGCCGCGCCCTACGTGCACCTCGCACGACCGCCTGGCCGACCTACGTATCGCCCTGTTGGACGGGAGTCGGTGGGGCCGTCGCGTGGATGGCACACCTCGAGATGCACTGCATAGCTGATGCCTGGCTGAATGCCGGCTGAACGAAGCGCGGGCGCCAGCCCTCGCGCGGCACCATGGAACATTCCGTGAGGCCTCAGCCGACGCTCAGCGGGGCACCGTAGCGTGCTGTTGGATCGTCGGTGCGAATGCGCGCCTGCGAGTGCGCCATGACGAGCGCCATGACGAGTAGGAGGTGCGTATGGCGGGTGACAGACACGTCTGCGTCGCCGTGAACGGCTACGGCGTGATCGGGAAACGGGTCGCCGACTGCACGCCGAAAGGGATTGCCGCCACGAACCGCGAGCGCTATCGCGCGGCCGGCGTCAAGGGCGTGTGACGGGGCGGCGAGATCGGAGGAGCCCCGCCCATGCCCCAACGGATCCCTCGGTCATCTCGGCGCAGCACATCACTTCGAGAGGGCGCTACGCGTGATCTGGAACGTTCTGACGATCTCCGAGACCGGACGACACTTCCCGGAGCGAGTGCGCCAGGTGCGGGGCTGGTCGCGTATCACCACCATCAATTCCGGCCTGCCGCGCCTCGCTCCGGCGGGTCTGCCACCGCCGCGCCACGTGCGTTATGATCTGACAATGGATGTCCACCTGGTACCGGCGCCCACCGACGGGGACGACAACGACCTCGACGCAGGGCTGATTCGGCTGCACGTGGTGGACCACTCTCTCTGGGTCCCGTATGCCATCACCGCCTACCATATCGTCGTGTGCACTGACCGTCCTGGCCGTCGCGGCGATGAGCTGCACGCGACCGGCCCCCTCCGCGACGGCGTCGGCCTACACCCCGCACGTGCGCGAGGTCACCGTGACGACGGTGCCGCTGCTCGTGAAAGAAGCGGTTCACCTCTACCCATTCCTCGCCCCCGACTTCGCGCCCGGCGGCGTGTTGGCCGGGAAGGAGGTCTACGCGTTCGTGCCGAGCACCATCACGGTGATCGAAGGGGACACGATCCACTTCACCTTCGTGAACCCCGAGGATGACGCGCACTCGTTCGTGCTCCCCGATCTCGCGCTCGCGCTCCCTGGGCAGTCGATCACACATGCGACGTATGTCGCCAGACACGCCGGGATCTCCCCGTTTCTCTGCAGCATCGCGGCGCACCTGCCGATGATGTCGGGGCAGCTCGTCGTCCTGCCTGCGGCGAGCATGGCGAGCGCGCCACCCCATGCGGAGCGCGAGGCGCGTGATGGATCGTGACGCGGCGCTGGCGCAGCAACCGGCGCTGCGCCCTGAGGCGGACGCCTACCTCGACCGGTTTGGGGACTTTGGGGTTGGGCCTGGGGGGACGTTGGAGCTCGGCTATGACTTCTCCCACGTCGGCCTCACGACGAGTCTGGATGGCGGCCAGCTCCGGTTTGCCCGCAACCAGCCCCTCGGAGCGCTCCTGTCGCTCGCGCTGGAGTGGAGGCCGCACAGGTGTCGTGCACCCCATGGGGCGGCACATGGCCTTCCTCGCCGGCGCCACGGCGGACCTGCTCGCCCTCGACGCCCGCTCCAAGGGCGGTGATTTTGACGTGCATCACCGCGGCTGGAGCATCTTCCCGCGCGTAGCCTTCGGCGTGCGCTGGTGGCCGTCACCGCGCCGCCGCCGCTGAGCACGGGCTCGGGTGATGCGGCAATCTTCCCGCTGGAGAGCGTGTTCATATTCCGACTAACTGCGTGGCACCTGGTGGTCACCGTCACGACCGTCGTGCTGGCCGGCGCGCTCACGGCGTGCGGCGGCGACCACGTGACCGGTCCCTCAGTCGCCGAAGTAGCGGGGACGTACGATGCCGCGGTCGTGACCTGGCGCTCGAGGTCCGTGAGGATCAGTTAGTAGGGAACGGTGTCTTCAGCGGCGCGACGATCCACCTCGTCCTCACGAAGCACGTCGCCAGCTAACCGAGGCCGCTATTCCGTCCCGGTGGCTCGTTACGACCGGTTCGGCTGCCGGCCCTCCGCTCCAACGGCCGGCTCCAGCCCCGACTTACACCCGTCGCCATCCCAATCCACGTGGCTCTGTAGGCGCATATTCACACACTTGTGGGCACCTATGGGCACCAAACGATTATCGGGTGCCCCCAGGCCATCTTGGTGCGCTCGAGTGCACAGAAGCCCACTGCGCCGGGCACGGTGGGATGGTGACACCAGCGTAAAATCTCCCCCAAGAACGCGCTACTGTGGGAAGTGCGATGAGATGCAGAATGCGGAAGCTGCGCCTCCCCTCAGCGGGCGCGGGACGGTGGTGCGCGACATGCCCAGGCCGCACCTTCGCTAGTGCACCGATCTGTCCTGCGGCAGGAGTCGCAGCACTTCGTTCATCCGCGCCATCGTCCTCTCGAGCACCGTGTTCTGGAGGTCGACATCGCGCAACCGATGGCCGACCTGGTCGTTGTCCTCCTCGCCGATAGGCACCCGCATCAGCGCGACGATCCACCCGAGCACGCGCGACAGCTCAACCAGCGCGATCAGCGGGGTGAGGACCACGCCCTGCGTGAGCGTCTCCACGGCTAATTGACTTCACGAAGGAACGCGACGACGCGCTGGTCGCCTGTCCCTTCGTACAGAAGCTGTAGGGTGTCTCAACCGGCACCGCGAGCCCGACACCTGCGAGGACCTCGCGGAAGAGCGCGACGGCACGCCGGTGCGGGGTCTCGCTCGAGCGCGGCGCGGTCCCACCCCGCGAGGCGCGCTGCGGCCTCGTAGGTGCTCTACAGGAACTCGAGCACGACGTCGTCTGGCCGCTCTGCGGTGCGCACCGCCTCGTACGGCAGCACGAGCTCCCGCAGCTCGGCGTTGCTCATCGCCGCACCGCGCTCGTGGGCAGGCGATGCGGGTGGCGCCCGCCATGCCCGACCCATCCACACAATTCGGTTCAATTCGCGTGACGTGGCTCGCCGCATCGTACGGGGCGTGGCGGCGCCATCCTGGTTGGCCGCGGACACGCACGCACCCCAGTGAGACCCGAGGAAGGACATGCACAGCGAGCAACGAGGCGCAAATGAGCGCCATGGATGGCACGCGGATGTCGTGAACCCCGCACCGGACGGAACGACTCCTCGATGGCACGGAGAGATGCAGGCGCCGCGCGCACTCGATCATGCGCCGGCCGGCATGGCGGTCCGGGAGCTCATCGCGATCGTTGCCCACGATCTCCGACAGCCGGCGTCCGCCGCGATGATGGCGGCTGACTACGCGAGCGAGTTCCTCGACGCCATGTCGCCCCCCGAGGCAATTCGGAAGCAGTTGGCGGTGATCCGACGGTCCGGCGAGCACATGCTCCGCCTGACCGGCGACCTGCTGACGGCGACCACGCTGGGAGCGGGAGCGCTCCCGCTCCGGCTCGCGGAGGTCGACATCGTGGCGCTCATCGAGGAGGGGACCATGCTCCTCGCGCCGACCGCGCAGGCGAAGGGGGTGACGCTCGCCGTCAACCGGCCGCCCAGCCTCCCGGCGGTGTTCGGGGATCGCGACCGGCTACTGCAAGTGCTCATGAACATCGGGGGCAACGCCGTGAAGTTCACCCCCCCGGGCGGGCGCGTGACGTTCCGGTCCGCGGCCAGCGGGACGGCGGTGCAGATCGTCATATCGGACACCGGCCCAGGGATCCCGCCGTCCGACATTCCGCACATCTTCGATCCCTTCTGGTGTGCAGGCCGCGGCCGGGCGCAGGCGGGGTTCGGGCTCGGCCTGGCGATCGCTCGTGGCATCCTGATTCGCTCCCACTGTTCGCGAGCCGGCGTGCACACCGGCGATGTGCTCCGCTGCGTGGGTGGGATGGGTACGATGATGGTGCTCGAGACGCGCCGTGGCGTGCGCGTGGAGTTGGACCGCTTCTTCGCCTGCTTCGCCGAGGTCGGCCCGCCGGCGCGCGCGTCGATCGTGCGGGCTCGGCGTCCGTCGGGCATTCCGGCGATCGAGGTTGAGCGCGCGGGGGATTCCGTCGCTCGCGCTCACGGCTGTCAGAGACGCGTGATCGCCGCGCGATCGCCGGCCGGGAGCTGCGCGGCGCCGTCGGCCGTGATTGGCAACGTCTGCTCGAGCGCGAGCGCCTGCGCGGGGGTCACTCCGAGAAGCCGCCGGCACACGCGCACGTAGTGGCTCTGGGCGGCGAAGCCGACGTCGTACGCGGCGCGCGTGCCGCTCCCACGCGCGG
>JADGGM010000210.1 GCA_019689955.1 Gemmatimonadaceae bacterium | reverse complement strand
GTGCAGATCTCGGGGGCCGGGGCGGGGCGCCGGGCGTACGTGCCGGCGGCGCACCATCAGCTGCTTCACCTCGCGCTGCACTTCGCCTGGTCCCACATGCTGGCGACCGGGGCGTGGCGGGCGTTCCGGGACCTGGAGGCGCTGCTGGCCGTGGGAGGGGTGGATTGGGACCGGTTCACCGCGCTGGCGCTGGAGGCGCGCGGGGGGAGCTGCTGCTACTGGACCTTCCGGCTGGCGAACCGGCTGGCCGGGGTGGCGATCCCCGGGGAGGTGCTCGACGCGTTGCGCCCCCCGCTCCCCGATCTGGTGCTGGAGCGGGTGGAGCGGCACTTCGCCTACCATTTGCTCCCCACCGAGGCGCTGTGCCCGTCGGTGGCGCTGGGGTACACGATGTGGCGGCTGGGGGTGCGTCCCGGGTGGAGCGGGCACGGGGCCGTGCGTCCGTGGGACCGTGCGGACGACCTGTTGCTGAGCGAGCGCGACCGTCGGTCGCGGTCGCGGCGGTTCGCGGACCAGCTCCGGAACGTCCGCGGGTGGGCGCGCTACGTGCGCTCGGTGATGCTCGCGGGGTAGAGCGCCGGCGCGGTAGGCGGAGGGGTGGTGCAGTGGCGCATTGGTGATGCGCCCATTGACACTTGTCCCTCGGCGTTTACTTTACACAGGCTACAGCGCATCGCGGCTTTGGGTTAGCACGATGCGACAATCGATCGGTCGGGGGTGGAGAGCGCTCTCGACGCGCCCTTGGGTCCCCACTCGCGCGGCAGTGGCGGGTGCACCCGGCGGCAGCGGATGGATACCGGCTCCACAATTGGGGCGGCAGGTCCACCCGCATTTTTGCTGGCTTTCATCGGACCCGAGCCGAGCAGCGATAGCAGAGACTTTATGGCACGCACAACACCGCTCGAGCACTACCGGAACATCGGCATCATGGCGCACATCGATGCCGGGAAGACGACGACCACCGAGCGCATCCTGTATTACACGGGGAAGAGCCACAAGATCGGTGAGGTCCACGACGGCGCTGCTACCATGGACTGGATGGAGCAGGAGCAGGAGCGTGGGATCACGATCACGTCGGCGGCGACCACGTGCTTCTGGCGGCGCAACGGGGTCGAGTACCGGATCAACATCATCGATACGCCGGGCCACGTCGACTTCACGGTCGAGGTGGAGCGGTCGCTGCGCGTGCTCGACGGGGCGGTGACGCTGCTCGATTCCGTGGCCGGTGTGGAGCCGCAGACGGAGACGGTGTGGCGTCAGGCGGACCGGTACGGCGTGCCGCGGATCGTGTTCGCGAACAAGATGGACCGCGTGGGTGCGGATTTCGACCGGTGCGTGACGATGATTCGCGACCGGCTCACCCCGCGCGCCTTCCCGCTGCAGCTTCCGATGGGGTCCGGGGAGCTCTTCACCGGGCACATCGACGTGCTGCGGCGCGTGGCGATCGTGTTCGACGAGGCGACGCTCGGGAAGACGTTCGTCGAGGAGCCGGTGCCGGAGTCGTACCGCAGCGCGGTGGAAGAGGCGCGCCACGCGGCGATCGAGGCGGCGGTGGAGCACGACGAGGAGCTGCTGGAGAAGTACCTCGGCGGCGAGGAGCTGTCGTACGAGGAGATCCAGCGCGCCATCCGGAAGGCCGTGATCGCGGGGCAGTTCGTCCCGGTGCTGTGCGGCGCCTCGTTCAAGAACAAGGGGGTGCAGCACCTCCTCGACGCGGTGATCGACTACCTCCCCGCGCCGGTGGACCTCAAGGCGATCAAGGGGCACGTCCCGCTGCACGACGAGACGTTCGAGGAGCGTCCCGTCTCGGACGACGCGCCCTTCGCCGCGCTCGCGTTCAAGATCGCGACCGACCCGTTCGTCGGGAAGCTGACGTACATCCGTGTGTACTCTGGCGTCCTCACCTCCGGGTCGTACGTGTACAACGCGACCAAGGACAAGCGCGAGCGCGTGGCGCGGTTGCTCCAGATGCACGCGAACAAGCGCGATGAGATCGACGAGGTGCGCGCGGGGGACATCGCCGCGGCGATCGGGCTCAAGGATACGCGGACCGGGGACACCCTCTCCGACGAGAACAAGCCCGTGATTCTCGAGGCGATGAAGTTCCCGGCGCCCGTGATCGACGTCGCGATCGAGCCCAAGACCAAGGCGGACCAGGACAAGCTCGCGATCGCGCTGCAGAAGCTGGCCGAGGAGGATCCGACGTTCCGGGTGCACTCCGATCCGGAGACGGGGCAGACGATCATCTCCGGCATGGGCGAGCTGCATCTCGAGATCATCGTCGACCGCATGCAGCGCGAGTTCAAGGTCGACGCGAACATCGGCCGCCCGCAGGTGGCCTACCGCGAGACGGTCCGGAAGCGGGTGGAGAAGGTGGAAGGGAAGTTCATCCGGCAGTCCGGTGGGAAGGGGCAATATGGGCACGTGGTGATCAACCTCGAGCCGTCGGGCCCCGGGCAGGGGTTCGTGTTCGAGGACAAGATCGTGGGCGGCGTGATCCCGCGTGAGTACATCGGGCCCGTGGAGCAGGGGATCAAGGAGGCCATGGAGACCGGTGTCCTCGCCGGGTATCCGGTGGTGGACGTCAAGGTCGAGCTTGTGTACGGCTCGTACCACGAGGTGGACTCGAGCGAGATGGCGTTCAAGATCGCGGGCTCGATGGCCTTCAAGGAGGCCGCCAAGCGGGCGATGCCGGTGCTGCTCGAGCCCATCATGAACGTGGAGGTCGTGTGTCCCGCGGATTACATGGGGGACATCCTCGGCGACCTCTCCTCGCGCCGCGGCAAGATCGGCGGGATGACCCAGCGCGGCGAGGCGCAGGTCATCGGCGCCAGCGTGCCGCTCGCCGAGATGTTCGGCTACTCCACGACGCTCCGGTCGCAGTCACAAGGGCGGGCCGTGTACTCGATGGAGTTCAGCCACTACGAGGAAGTGCCGAAGAGCAAGGCGGACGAGATCATCAACAAAGTGAAAGCCTGAAGCAGGCCGCCCCCAGTAACTCTCACTGTCAGGAATTCGGATCATGGCGAAGGCGAAATTCGAGCGGACCAAGCCGCACGTGAACGTGGGCACGATCGGCCACGTCGACCACGGGAAGACCACGACCACCGCCGCCCTCACGAAGGTCTCGGCGGACAAGGGGCTGGCGACGTACGTCACGTACGACCAGGTGGCGAAGGCGTCCGAGGCGCAGGGGCGGCGCGACGCGTCGAAGATCCTGACGATCGCGACGAGCCACGTGGAGTACAGCACGGAGAAGCGCCACTACGCCCACGTGGACTGCCCGGGGCACGCCGACTACGTGAAGAACATGATCACCGGGGCCGCGCAGATGGACGGCGCGATCCTCGTGGTGAGCGCGGTGGACGGCCCGATGCCGCAGACGCGGGAGCACATCCTGCTCGCCCGCCAGGTGAACGTGCCGTCGATCGTCGTGTTCCTCAACAAGTGCGACCTGGTGGAGGACGCGGAGCTGCTCGACCTCGTGGAGCTCGAGGTGCGCGAGCTGCTCAGCAAGTACGACTACCCGGGCGACGACACCCCGGTGATCCGCGGCTCGGCCATCAAGGCGATCGAGGGCGATCCCAAGTGGGTGGCGAAGATCGAGGAGCTGTACAACGCGCTCGACACGTTCATCCCCGAGCCCGTGCGCGAGATGGACAAGCCGTTCCTGATGCCGGTCGAGGACGTGTTCTCGATCACCGGCCGCGGGACCGTGGCCACCGGGCGTATCGAGCGCGGCAAGGTGAAGGTCGGCGACGAGGTGGAGCTCGTGGGCTTCGGCTCCGAGAAGAAGACCGTCGTCACCGGCGTCGAGATGTTCCGCAAGCTGCTCGATGAGGGCGTGGCGGGCGACAACGTCGGCCTCCTCCTCCGCGGCGTGGACAAGAACGAGATCGAGCGCGGGATGGTGCTCGCCAAGCCGGGGAGCATCACGCCGCACACGAAGTTCGAGGCCGAGGTGTACGTGCTCACCAAGGAAGAGGGTGGGCGTCACACCCCGTTCTTCAACGGCTACCGGCCGCAGTTCTACTTCCGCACGACGGACGTGACCGGAACCGTGCAGTTGCCGCAGGGCACCGAGATGGTGATGCCGGGCGACAACATCCAGATGACCATCGAGCTCGTCTCGCCGATCGCGATGGAGGAGCAGCTCCGCTTCGCCATCCGCGAGGGGGGGCGCACGGTGGGCGCGGGCGTCGTCACGAAGATCTTGAAGTAGGGATGCGGTACGCGGGGCTCGAGTGGACGGACGACTCGAGCCCCGCGTGCTGCTGGTGCCGCAGACACTGAACTCGAGACCAACTCTCCATGGCAGGACGTATTCGCATCCGTCTCAAGGCGTTCGATCACGCGGTGATCGACCAGGCGTCGGCCGACATCGTGCGCACGGCGGAGAAGACGGGGGCGCAGGTGTCGGGGCCGATTCCGCTGCCCACGAAGACGCAGCGGTGGACCGTGCTCCGCTCGCCGCACGTGGACAAGAAGTCGCGTGAGCAGTTCGAGCTCAAGACGCACAAGCGCGTGATCGACATCCTCGACTCGCGCGCGCAGACGGTGGACGCCTTGACGAAGCTGGACCTGCCGGCCGGGGTCGACGTCGAGATCAAGGTGGAGTAGCGGGGCACGACGATGGCGCGCCGGGCCCGCGCGCGCGACGGCCGAGTGGCCCGCAACGCACTCGGCCGGGGGCGTGGACGGCATCCCGGTGCAATGGTCCTCCTGGCATCCCGGTGCGCGTGGCGTACCGCCAGTGACTCTCATTGAGGAAGGCATGATCGGTATCATCGGCAAGAAGCTGGGGATGACCCAGATCTTCAACGACGCGGGGCATCAGATCCCGTGCACCGTGATTTCGGCGGAGCCGAATCCCGTGGTGCAGGTGCTCGACCCCGCCGTGATGGGATACGCCGCGGTGCAGCTCGGCTACGGGAAGCAGCGCGTCCGGCGCGAGTCGAAGAAGGGGGAGCGTGACCCGCGCGGCCGGCGGGCGACGAAGGCGGAGGTCGGGCACGCGCGGAAGGCGGGGCTCGAGGCGCCCCCCGCGGTGCTGCGCAGCTTCCGGCTCGACGACGCCCCGGGGAAGAACGCCGAGATCCCGACGTACAACGTCGGGGACCTGGTGAAGGTGGACATCTTCACGGTCGGCGAGCGGGTCAAGATCACGGGTACGACGAAGGGGCGCGGGTTCCAGGGCGTCGTGAAGCGGCACGGGTTCGGCGGCGGGCCGAACACGCACGGCAACACGAAGCACCGCCGGCCGGGGTCGATCGGACCCGGCACCGATCCGTCGCGCGTGATCAAGGGGAAGCGGATGCCGGGGCACTTCGGGGCCGAGCGGCACACACAGTCGAACCTCCGCGTCGAGAAGATCGATACGGAGCGGAACCTGATCTACGTTCGCGGCGCGGTCGCCGGTCCCCGCAACGGGATCGTCCTCGTGCGCAAGCAGGGATAAGCCATGGCTGACCAGAGACAGACGTTCGAGGCCGCCGCGTACACCGGGAACGGGACCGCGCGCGAGCGCGTGCCGCTCCCCGCGGAGCTGTTCGACGGCACGGTGAACATGCCGGTGATGCAGCAGGCGGTGAAGGCGTTCCTGGCGAACCAGCGCCAGGGGAACGCCGCGACCAAGACGCGGCGCTACGTCACCGGCGGGAACCAGAAGCCGTGGCGGCAGAAGGGGACCGGGCGCGCGCGCCAGGGGTCGACCCGCGCCCCGCACTGGGTGGGGGGCGGTACCGTCTTCGGCCCGATCCCGCGCAGCTATGCGCAGTACGTGCCCAAGCAGGTGCGTGCGCTGGCGCGGAAGAGCGCGCTCAACGCGCGGGCGCGTGAAGGGGCGCTCCTGGTGATCGACCGGTTCGCCTTCGACGCGCCCAAGACCGCGCGGATGATCGCGCTGCTCGAGCGGCTCGGCGTGGCCGACCGGAAGGTGCTGATCCTCACGCACGGCGTGAACCAGAACGTGTACCTCTCGGCGCGCAACATCGGCACCGTGCAGGTCCTCCCGTACTCCGACGTGTCGACGTACCACATCCTGTGGTCCGACGTGG
>JADGGM010000209.1 GCA_019689955.1 Gemmatimonadaceae bacterium | reverse complement strand
AGCCGTCCCTCCTCACCCAGACCCCGTCCATGATGAAGACTCCGCACGCGCGTGTGGCATGGAGCTCCGTCGGCATGGTTGGGCTGCTGTTGTGGTCCGCCGCGCCCCTGCCGGCGCAGACGGCCGCAACGCCCGCGCCCCCCGCACCGGCTCGCGAAGCGCCCGTGGGATCGGCCGCGCAGGCCACGCCGCCGCTCGAGCGGCGCGTCTCGCTCGACCTGCGCGACGTCCGCCTCGAGACGGCGCTCGAGGCGATCAATCGCCAGGCCCACCTCGGCCTGAGCTACACCGCGCGCCTCGTCCCGCTCGACAAGATCGTCTCGATCTCCGGCCGCGCGATGACCGCGCGCGAGGCGCTGGCCACCGTCCTGCGCGGGACCGGCGTCGTCGCCACCGTGACGCCGAGCGGCGCCGTCATCCTCGAGCGCGGCCGCGCCGCGCCCGCGGACACCACGCCCCCCACCGCCTCGGTCACCGGGCGCGTGCAGGAACTGGTCTCCGGGCGCCCCCTCCCGGGCGCCATCGTCTCCATCGCCGGTACCACCCTCGGCGCGGCGGCCGACGACAGCGGCTACTACCGCATCCCCAACGTCCCCCTCGGCCCGCACACCCTCCGCGCGCGCCTCATCGGCTACGTCCCCATCGACCGGCCGGTCATCGTCACCGCCCCCAGCACGCGCATGGACTTCGCGCTCTCCATGAGCACCACCAAGCTGGAGGACGTGATCGTCACCGCCACCGGGCCCGTGCGGCGCATGGAGCTCGGCAACGACATCACGCACCTCAACGGCGACTCGATCACCCGCACGCAGCCCATCCGGAGCGTCACCGACCTCCTGGCCTCGCGCGTCCCGGGGCTCGTCGTGCTCCCCACCTCCGGCGTCCCCGGCGACCCCGCGCGCATCCGCCTGCGCGGCGCGAGCAGCGTGTACCTGAGCAACGACCCGATCATCGTCGTCGACGGCGTGCGCGTGTACTCCGACCTCTCGTCCAACCGTGCCAGGAACCTCACGAGCACCTCGTGGGCCGCGCCCTCCGCGCTCGACCAGATCGACCCGAACAGCATCGAGTCGATCGAGGTCGTGAAGGGCCCCTCGGCCGCGACGCTCTACGGACAGGACGCCGCCAACGGCGTCATCGTCATCACGACGAAGAAAGGGAAAGCCGGACCGCCGCGCTGGACCGCGAGCGTCGACCGCGGCATCACGAACATCCCCACCACGTACCCCACCGGCTACTTCCGCTGGGGGAAAGGGTACGGCGACAACACGCCGCGCTACTGCGGGGTGCGCGACGCGACGTGCACGGTCGACAGCATCGTCCCCTTCCAACTGCTCAACGACCCGCACTACACGGTGGTCGACCAGGGCCAGCGCCTCGCGGGCTCGCTCGGCGTCATGGGCGGCGTCGGCAACCTCACGTACAACGTGACCGGGAACGCGTCCGACGAGACCGGGTACGTCAAGCTCCCCGACGCCGTCGCCGCGCAGTACTCCGCCGCGCACGGAGGGCTGGCGCCGCCGAGCTGGATGCGTCGCCCCGAGCGCTACACGCGCTGGGGCGCCACGAGCCGCCTCGCCTCCGAGCTCGGGAAGAGCGCCAACGTCTCGCTCACGTCCATAATCGAGCGCGGCACCCAGCAGCGCTCGGACCTCGAGTTCCGGATCAAGGACATCATGGCGACGTACTACGATCCGGCGACCAATCAGTACTACGTCGGCAGCGTCGCAAGCGACGGCACCGGCCGCCCCTTCTTCAGCACGACCACCGACCTGGCGAAGTCGTTCTACACGCAGGCGAAGGACGTCGCCACCACGTTCCAGAACAGCCTGAACGTCACCTGGCGCCCGCTCTCGTGGCTCCAGGGGTCCGCCGACGCGGGGCTCCAGGTCATCAACCGCGACGACCAGGTGCTCGTCCCCTTCGGCGTCGTGCCCGCCTCACAGGGGGACACGACCGGATCGCTCTCCATCGGCCGCGGGCAGTCGCTCGTGCGCACCGTGAACCTCCGCGCGACCGCCACCAAGGATCTGCCACGCGGGTTCCGGCTGGAGACCGGCATCGGCGTCAACTACGTGAGCACGAGCCTCAACGACTTCTCGGCCTCCGGGCAGGGGCTCGCGCCGGGAACGTCCACCATCGGCTCGATCGGCAACCTCCGCTCGGTCGGTCAGTCATCGTCCGACATCACGAGCTTCGGCTGGTACATCGAGCCGCGGATCAGCCACAAGCGCCTCTGGCTCTCCACCGGGCTCCGCCTCGATGGCGGGAGCACCTTCGGCTCGCACGTCAAGCTCCCCGCCTTCCCCAAGCTCGGCCTCTCGTACCTCATCTCCGACGAGTCCTGGTTCCCCTTCAAGTCGGTGTTCAACACGTTCCGGCTCCGCACCGCATACGGGCGCGCCGGCACGTGGCCCGGCCCGCAGGACCGCCTCCGCCTCTTCAACTACCGGAGCGCGTGGCTCGACGGCCAGCTCGTGCCGGTCGCGTCGATCAGCAAGCTCGGGAACACGAAGCTCCGCCCCGAGCGCTCGACCGAGTACGAAGGCGGCTTCGACGCCGACATGCTGAACGACCGCATCTCCGTCTCGTTCAGCGCCTACTACAAGAAGCGGTTCGACGCGATCCTCAACGTCCCCGTCCCCCCGTCCGTCGGCGGCGCCGGGTACGAGGGGAACGTGCCGCGCGACATCCTCGCCAACGTCGGCACCATCCGCAACGTCGGCGTCGAGTCGTCCGTCGAGGCGAACCTCGTGCGCTCGGAGGCCTTCGAGTGGAGCCTCGGGGTCGGGGTCAGTCGCAACCACAACAAGATGATCGCGCTCGGCCAGGGCATCGAACCGTTCTTCCTCTCCTCGACCACCCGGATCGCGCCGGGCTACCCGCTCGAGGGGCTGTGGGCGCGCCCGATCCTCGGCTACGCGGACCAGAACCAGGACGGCGTCATCCAGCCCTCCGAGGTCGTGGTCGGTGACTCCGCGATCTTCATCGGCGAGAACATGCCGCACTTCGAGTCGAGCCTGCACACCTCGCTCGCCTTCTTCCGGCGCGCGCTCACCATCGACGCCACCTTCGACTATCAGGACGGCCTCACGCAGATGAACACCGCGCTGCTCAACGAGCAGCTCTTCTCCAAGGCGCTGAGCGAGACGGGGCAGTCGCTCGATGCCCAGGCGGCGCTGGCGGCGCTGGACCGCACGCCGTGGGGGCTGATCCAGACGGCGTCGACCGTCCGGCTCCTCAGCCTCGTCGTGTCGTACTCCCCCTCACGCCGCGTCGCGCAGCGAATCGGCGCGGACGCGATGACGATCTCCCTGCAGGGCGGCAACCTCGGGCTCTGGACGCGCTACCACGGCATGACGCCCAACGTCAACGGCAGCAGCAGCGGCAACCCCATCGTCGACACCGGCAACGTCCCGACTCCGCGCACGTGGCAGATGCGCGTGAGCCTGAGCTACTGAGGCGAGGAACACGCATGCGGACTTTCTTGAATCGACGGGCGGGCGCGTGGACGGCCGGTGCGCTCCTCGCGCTCGCGGCCTGCTCGCCCGAACGCGTCGTGTCGGACGCGAAGCTGCCGAGCGGCGTCGCCGATCCCACGCTCCTGCACAACGCCTCGGGGGCCGTCGCCGCGTACCACGCCTCGCTGGTGGCGTTCCGGAAGGCGTTCAACAACACCGTCGCGATCTCCGGGCTCCTCACCGACGAGCTCCAGAGCGGCGCTGTTGGGCAGCCGATCACCCTCTGGGACTTCCGCGCGGACGTCGACAGCCGGTCCATCCCCGAGCTCACCGACCCGAACGCGAGCCTGCCGAGCAGCGATGGGCAGATCCCCGCGTACTTCTACCTCCAGACCGTGCGCGGGCAGGTGCAGGAAGCGAAGGGACTCCTCGCCGACTTCGGCGGCGACACCGTGCAGGCGCTCGCGGGGCACAGCGATGCGATCGAGGGCTACGCCGACGTGCTCCTCGCAGACCTCTACTGCTCCGGCATCCCGCTGAGCACTCTCGACTACGACGGCGACTACACGCTCGCGAGCGGGTCCACGACCGCCGACGTGTACGAGCGCGCCGTCGCGCTCTTCGATTCCGCGCTCACGCTGGCCGCGGACAGCGCACGCGTGATGAACCTGGCGCGCGTGGGGAAGGGGCGCGCGCTCCTGGCCCTGGGCCGTTACGCCGACGCCGCGCTGGCCGTGGCCGACGTGCCGGACGACTTCGCGTACCAGGTGCTCTTCACCACCGGCGACACGATCGCGAGCTTCGCCAACCAGTCCGCGGCCGATGCCGGGATGGGCCCCTGGCGGTACACGACGACGGACCGGGAAGGGATCAACGGGCTCGACTATCGCTCGAGCCGCGATCCGCGCGTTGCGGCGGTCGCGATCGGCGCGAACCGGTACGGTCAGACGATCTATCATCCGACGAAGTACAACGCGACCGGCACGACCCCCATCGTGCTCGCGAGCGGCATCGAGGCGCGGCTCATCGAAGCCGAGGCCGCGCTCGTGGCCGGGAGCGCGAGCTGGCTCACCACGCTCAACGCGCTCCGCACCGACGGCACGTTCGACACGCAGCCGAGCGATACCAACCCGGCCGTGACCGACACGCTCTGGCACGCGGGAGCCGGCGGTGTCGCGGGGCTCGCCCCGCTCGCGGACCCCGGCACGCCGGACGCGCGCGTCGATCTCCTCTTCCGCGAGCGGGCCTTCTGGCTCTACCTCACCGGGCAGCGCCAGGGCGACCTCCGCCGCCTCATCCGCCAGTACGGCCGGACGCCGGCGCAGGTCTACCCGACCGGCCCGTACCCCGGCGCGTCGGGGTTGTACTCGGGCGACGTGACGATCCCCGTCCCCGCCGCCGAGCGCGCGTTCAACTCCAAGTACACCGGCTGCATCAACCGCGGGGCCTGAGGACTATCATGACCCACCGTTTCCCGATGACGATCGGCGCGTCGCGCGCGGTGACCTATGCCGCGCGTGCGTTGGCGCTCCTCGCGCTCGCGGGGTGCGCGAAGGATCCGGCGGCGCCCGCGCTCCAGTCGGACCCGGCGAAGATCTTCTGGTCCGTCACCCTCGACCAGCGCGCGATCACCCTCTCCACGGTGCCGCAGTACGACACGCTGCGCATCACCGCGACGCCGCGCAACGCGCTCGGCACCCCGATCGCGGGCGCGCCGGCGGTCGTCTACAAGTCCACCGACCCGGACCACCTCGTCGTCGGTACCGACGGCGTGCTGCACGCGCTCCAGCCCGGGAATGCCATTCGCGTCATCGCCACGGCGACGATGGATGGCGTCACGCACACCGACACCGCGATCGTGAACGTGACGACGGAATCCCACCCGCCAGTCCTCACGTCGTTCTCCCTCGCCATCCCGCCCGAGGCCACCCACATCCCGATGTGGCCCACGTCGCTCGTGGCCACCATCCTCGGCTTCAACTTCTACGGCAGCCTCCCAGCGGTCTTCCTCGGGGTGAACGCGCTGGACGCCGAGGGCAACCCCATCCCCGGCATCGCGATCGACTACCAGTCGACCGACAGCTCGATCGTCGAGATCGACGGACTCGACGGACTCGCGAAGGGTGGGTTGCGCCCGGGGCAGGCCAAGCTCATCGCGAGCGCGACGGTGTACGGCGTCACGATGACCGACACGATCACGCTGAGCGTCGACCTCCCGCTCGTCGCGGCGTTCCAGTTCTACTATCCGACGGTGGACAGCCACACCCCGGCGTTGAGCGCGACCGGCCTGACGATCACCACGGGCGGGTACGTGGCGTTCTTCAACACCACCATGAAGCCCATCGACATCGTCTTCGACGACCCGGCGAACGTGGAGGAGGACCCCGTGATGTGCTCGATCGACCCGCAGCTCTGCGGCGCAGGCGACATCGCCGCGTTCGGCGACACCACCAGCGCCGACTTCAGCTTCGCCAACCTGCGGGTGCGTCGCTTCCCCGTGGCGGGCACGTATCGGTGGCACAGTCCGCTGACGGGATTCTCGGGCGTCATCACGGTGGAGGACCCGATGTTCGCAACGCGGCGCGTGCGCCAGCCGTAGGCGGCGCGCGCCGCGTTGCAC
>JADGGM010000208.1 GCA_019689955.1 Gemmatimonadaceae bacterium | reverse complement strand
CGCGCGCTCACGGCGCGCGGTAGATCGTCCCCCCTTTCATCACGAAGCGCACGCGCCGCAGCGCGTGGATGTCGCGCGTCGGGTCCCCCTCCACGGCGATGAGGTCGGCGAGGAGCCCGGGGCGCACGGCGCCCACTTCGTCGTCCAGACGCAGCACCTTCGCGCTCACCGACGTCGCGGCGCGGAGCGCCTGGACCGGGGTCATCCCGTAGTCGACCATCATCTCCAGCTCGCGCGCGTTGTCGCCGTGCGTGTACACGCCGACGTCGCTCCCGCTGATGATCGTGACCCCGGCGTCGAGCGCCGCCTTGAAGCTCGCGCGCTTGGCGCGGATCGCCTCGGGCTCCGGGTCGATCCCCTTGCGCCAGCCGCGGTACTGAAGGATCGCGTCCCCCGCGGCGAGGGTGGGGCAGAGCGCGACGCCGTGCTCCGCCATGAGCTTGAACACCTCCGGCGTCCCGCCGTCGCCGTGCTCGATCGTCTCCACGCCGGCGAGCGTGGCCCGGCGCATCCCCTCGGCCGTGGTGGTGTGGACCGCGACCGCGCGCCCGCTCGAGTGCGCGGTCTCCACGATCAGTTGCAGCTCGCGCAGGGAGAACGTGGGGCGCGTCTCGCCGTGCGGCCCCCAGCGGTAGTCGCCGTACACCTTGATCCAGTCGGCGCCGTGCTTGATCTGGTCGCGCACGACGCGGATCACGTCGTCGCCGTCGGCCTCCTGCGCCCCCTGCGGCAGGGTCATGCGCGGATCGAAGTCCACCGCCTTGGGCCCGTAGCTCCCCGTCGCGACGATGGCGCGCGTCACCACGAGCATCCGCGGCCCGGGGATGATCCCTTGCTCGATCGCCTCCTTGAGCCCGACGTCCGCGTACCCGGCCCCCTCGGTGCCGAGGTCGCGCACGGTCGTGAAGCCGGCGAGCAGCGTGGCGCGCGCGTGGTTCGTGGCGGGCGCGACGCGGAGCGCGAGCGGCTCGTGCAGCACCTGGTCGTTCCACGAGGTCTCGTTGTACGGGTGCAGGAACATGTGCGAGTGCGCCTCGATGAGCCCCGGGAGGAGCGTCATCCCGGGGAGCGCGATGCGCTTCGCCCCCGCGGGCGCGTGCACCGCGCTCGCGGGCCCGGCCGCGGTGATGTGATCCCCCTCGACGAGCACCACCCACCCCTCGTGGGGCTCGGCGGTGGTGCCGTCGAAGACGCGAGCGGGGGCGAGGAGGTACGCCTGCGGCGTTTGAGCGGCGAGCGCCGGGGCGGCAAGCGCGCCGGCGGCGAGGAGTGCACGGAGACGCATTGGCGGACGTGGCTGGCGGAGAGAGAGAGTGGCGAGCGGACGCGTGCCCAATGGGCGCGGCGCGTATACCTTACCGTGCGTACCGGAGCCGCGCCACACCGCACCCGCGCTGGGCGCTACGACCTACCTCATCCGCCCCACGAGGTCCTGCACGTGCTCGAGGCCATCCGAACCATCGGCCTTCGCAAGGTGTACCCGGCCGCCAACGGCCGCCGCTTGCGCGCGTGGAACCCCGGCGCTGCGCCGCGCCTCCCGGCCGCCCCGGCGCTCTCGCCGAGCCCGGCCGAGGTCGTGGCGCTCGCGGGGCTCGATCTCACCGTCGGCGAGGGGGAGTTCTTCGGCCTCCTCGGCCCGAACGGGGCGGGGAAGACGACGACCATCGGGATCCTCACCACACGCGTACGCCCCACCTCCGGCACCGCGATCGTCGCCGGCGCGGACGTGGTGACGAACGACACCGAGGTCCGCCTGCGCATCGGTGTGGTGCCGCAGCGGCCGAACGCGGACCGGAGCCTCAACGTCCGCGAGAACCTCCTCTTCCACGCCGCGTACTTCGGTATCCCACGCGCCATCGCCGCGCGGCGCGCGGCGGAGCTGCTCGACCAGTTCGGGATCGGCGACAAGGCCGAGGCCAAGGTCGACCAGCTCTCGGGCGGGCAGCAGCAGCGCCTCATGATCGCCCGCGCGCTCATCCACGAGCCGCGCGTCGTCTTCCTCGACGAGCCCACGATGGGGCTCGACCCGCAGGCGCGTCTCGCGCTCTGGGAGATCCTGCGCGCGCTGCACGCCGCGGGGCGGACGATCGTGATGACCACGCACTACATGGAGGAGGCCGACCGGCTCTGCGACCGGATCGCGATCGTGGACCGCGGACGCCTCCTCGCGGTCGACACCCCCGCGCGCCTCAAGGCGCAGGCGCCCGGCGGTACGCTCGTGGAGCTCTCCCTCGACGGCCCCGCCGCGCGCGTCGCCGACGGCGCGCGCACGCTCGCCGGCGTCACGCGCACGGAGGCGGTGGGGAGCATGGTGCGTGTCTACACCGAACGCGGCGGCGATCTCATCCCCGCGCTGATTCGCGTGGCCGAGGCGGCGGGGCGCGGGGTGCGCGACATCCACCTCTCCCCGCCCAGCCTCGAGACCCTCTTCATCTCGCTCACGGGACGAAAGCTCGACTGATGACCGCCGAACCTTCGACCCTCGTCCAGCGCCCGACCACCGCGCGCATCGTCGGCGCGCTCCTCCTGCGCGACCTCGTGGTGATGCGGCGCGAGCTGCCGTACTTCCTCATCCGCACGACCCTCCAGCCGCTCCTCTTCGTGGTGGTGTTCGGCTACCTGCTCCCGCGCATGGGGTTCGTGCGCGCGGCGTACGGCGCCGCGCTCCTCCCGGGGATCCTCGCGGTGAGCCTCGCGCTCTCCAGCGTGCAGGCAGTGGCGCTCCCGATGGTGCAGGACTTCGGCTGGACGCGCGAGATCGAGGACCGCCTCCTCGCCCCGGTCTCCATGCGCGTGGTGGCCGCGGAGAAGGTCGCAATGGGGGTGATCCAGGGGGTGATCGCCGCGCTCTTCGTCCTCCCCATCGCGCGGCTCATCATGGGTCCCATCGAGGCGCTCACGGGGGCGCACCTGGGCGTGGTGATCCTGGTGGCGATCCTCGGCGGCACGGCGTTCTCGATGCTCGGGCTCTTCATGGGCACGGCGATCAACCCGCAGCAGATCGGGCTGATGTTCAGCGTGGTGGTGGCGCCGATGATCTTCTTCGGGTGCGCGTACTACCCGTGGCAAGGGCTGAGCGCGCTCCCGGTGATGAAGTACGCGGTGCTCGTGAACCCGCTCGTCTACGTGGCCGAGGGGATGCGGGCCGCGCTCACCCCCGCGCTCCCGCACATGAGCCTGGTGACGGTGCTCGCCGCGCTAGTGGCGATCGCCGGCGTGTTCTGGGCGCTCGGCCTTCGCGGCTTCGAGCGGCGCGCCATGGGGTGAGGTGAGGGGGAGCCCCGCGCGCTCCCACGCCGTGAGCCCGCCCGCGAGGTTCACCACCTGCTTCACCCCGCGCGCCTGCAGCAGGCTCGATGCGATCGACGACCGCCCGCCCCCCTGGCATTGCATCACGAGCGTCACGTCGCGCGGAAGGCGCGCGAGCTCCGCGTCGAGCATCCCGACCGGAATGTGCCGCGCGCCCTCGATGTGCCCGGCATCCCATTCGCTCTGTCCGCGCACGTCGATCACCGCGACGTCGCCGCGCCGCATCCGCTCGGCCAGCTCGGCCGGCGTGATCTGCGCGACCCGCTCCAGGGTCCTCCCCTCGCGCTGCCACTCGGCGACGACGTCGTCCCCGAAGTAGCCGGCGAGGCGGTCGAGGCCGATGAGCGCCGCCTCGCGCGCCGCGCGGTCCGCGTGCCCGGCCTCGTCGTCGACGATCAGGTAGTAGTCGCGGTCGTACGGGACCAGCCACCCCATCCAGGTGACGAACGACTTGTTGAGCGGGATGTTGATCGTCCCCGGCACGTGCGCCGCGGCGAAGTCGGCGGCGTGGCGCGTGTCGATCACCAGCGCCCCCTCCGCGAGGAGCGCGGCCAGCCGCGAGCCCGGGAGCCGCTCCGGGTGGCGGAACCCGCCGAGCACGGCGGGCCCCATCTTGTTCACCCGCTTCATCTCGGCGAAGTACGTCGGCGGCTCGGGCTGCCCGGTGAGGACCGCGTCCACGAACTCGTCCTCGTCCGTGATCGCCAGCGCCCAGTTGAAGAGCCGCTCGTAACCGAGCGTGGTCTGCGGTACCGCGCCGAGCGACTTCCCGCACGCCGAGCCCGACCCGTGCCCCGGCCAGATCTGCAGGTAGTCCGGGAGCGCCTTGAAGCGCGCGATCGACCGAAAGAGCGCGCGTGCGCTCGACTCCATCGTCCCCGCCACGCGCGCCGCGCGCTCCAGGAGGTCCGGGCGCCCCACGTCGCCCACGAAGATGAAGTCCCCGGTGATCGCCCCCATCGGGCGGTCCGCGGCCGCGCCGTCGGTGACGAGGAAGACGATGTGCTCGGGCGTGTGCCCCGGCGTGTGCATCACGTCGATCCGGATGCGCCCCACCTCGAACCGGCTCCCGTCGACGAGCGGGACTGCGCCCTCGCTCGCCGCGAAGGCGTACTTCCAGTCCGCGTCCCCCGCGTCGGAGAGGAGCAACGTGGCCCCCGTGCGCCGCGCCAGCTCGCGCGCCCCCGAGACGAAGTCCGCGTGGATGTGCGTCTCGGTGACGTGCGTGATGCGCATCCCGTTCGCCGCCGCCGCGGCCACGTACTGCTCCGCGTCGCGGTTGGGATCGACGACGAGCGCGGTCCCGCTCGCGGCGCAGCCAATGAGGTAGCTCGCCTGCGCGAGCCGGTCATCGTAGAATCGGACGAGGAGCATCGGGAGAGAGTGGGGCGCCGGTCAGGCGCCGGTGTGGCGGTGCACGTAGTCGATCGCCATGTTGGTCAGCTCCGGGCTGCGGAGCCCCGACCGCTGGGCGAGCTGCACCGCATCGGAAAGCCCGTGATGCAGGTCGAGCGCGTAGTACGGGAGCAGGAGCGCCCCCACCCGGTTCGACGTGGCGCAGTGCACGAAGATCGGGCGCCGCGCCGCGTCGCGCATGATCGCGCGGAACTGATCGAACGTCGCGTCGGTGAGCGTGGCCTGCGACATCGGGAGCGCCACGTACTCGAGCCCGGCCGCGCGCACCGCGGCCGGCTCGTCGTGGCCGCGCGGCTCCTCGGGGAGACGCAGGTCCACGACCGTGCGAACCCCCGCACGCGCCAGCTCGGCCCATGCCTCCGGGCCGGGCTGCCCGCCCGTCGCCACGCCGCCGATCGGGCACGCCCCGAACGGGATGGTGTCGAGCACGCTCGAGGTAGTGAGAGAATCGCTCATGCCGGGATGCTCCGCGGTCTGGTGCCGAAAGATGGCACGAAAGGGGCGCGAGGAAAACGGGGGACGCGTTGTTTGCCGTGCGCCATCTGTACATCATTAGCCCGTCCCGCGCCTCTCCGGCTCCGGCCGGCGGTGCTCGCTCTCCCGTCTGGCCCCCGATGCCCATCGCCCTTCGCGCGCTCGCCCTCGCCCTGGCCCTCGCGCTCGCTCCGCGCCCCGCGCGCGCGCAGCAGCTCACCTTCCCGCACCTCGATTGGCGCACGGTGGAGACGAAGTACTTCGTGATCCACTACCCGCGCACCGCCGCGGCCTGGACCCTCGACATGGCGCGCCGCATCGACGCGGTGCACGATGCGGTCGCGCTCCTCGTTGGGAACGCGCCGCGCGCGAAGGTCACCGTGATCGTGGTCGACCCGAGCAATCGGTCGAACGGGAGCGCGATCCCCTTTCTCGACACGCCGATCGTCGTCTTCTGGCCCACGCCGCCCGATCCGGCAATGGGGCTGGCGGAGAATCGGAGCTGGGGCGAGGACCTCTCCACGCACGAGCTCACGCACATCGCGCACCTCACCTGGCCGTCGCGCAACCCGACGCAGCGGTTCCTCACGCGGCTCTCCCCCGTGCGCTTCGGCCCGCTCGCGGTGAAGGCGCCGCAGTGGGTGATCGAGGGGTACGCGACGTACGTGGAAGGGAAGCTCACCGGCTCGGGGCGCCCGCACAGCGCGTGGCGGGCGGCGGTGCTCCGCGAGTGGGCGCTGCACGGACAGCTCCCCACGTACGCCCAGCTCGACGCCGGAGGGCGCTTCCTCGGCGGCTCCATGCGCTACCTCGTGGGCTCGGCGTTTCTCGAGTGGCTCGTCGAGCGGGCGGGGGACTCGAGCCTCGTCCACCTCTGGCGCCGCATGAGCGCGCGCACGAAC
>JADGGM010000207.1 GCA_019689955.1 Gemmatimonadaceae bacterium | reverse complement strand
CTTGTGGGCGGTTGGGACGCGGACCGTGTTCGGCGAGGGGCCGGCGCACGCCGAGGTGATGTTCGTCGGCGAGCAGCCGGGGGATCAGGAGGACCGGATCGGGCGCCCCTTCGTGGGCCCGGCGGGGCGGCTCCTGGATGATGCGCTGGCGGCGGCGGGGATCGACCGCTCCACGGTCTACGTGACGAACGCGGTGAAGCATTTCAAGTGGGAGCGCGACGAGCGTAGCGGGCGCCGGATCCACAAGAAGCCGGCGGACCGGGAGGTACGCGCGTGCCGCCCGTGGCTGGAACAGGAGATCGCGCTGGTGCATCCGCGGGTGATCGTTTGCCTGGGTGCGACGGCGGCGCAGTCTCTTCTCGGGAAAGCGTTCCGGGTGACGCAGCACCGTGGTGAGCCGATCGCGCCGGAGTGGGCCGAGGAGGTCTTCGCGACCGTGCACCCCTCGGCCGTGCTGCGCGCCCCGCCGGACGCGCACGAGCGGGCCCGCGCCGCGTTCTTCGCCGACATCGCGGTCGTGGCGCGGTACCTCCGCGAGCACCCCGGCACGCCGCGCCCCCGGCGCGCGTCGCCGCGCTCGGCAGCGCCCCGCCCTCCGCGCGCGCGCCGCGCTGCCGGTGACGCTTCGCTGACGCGCAAGCGGACTTTCCCGCCTGGCCAGCGTACCGGCCGCGCCCCCCGGCGGCGGGGTGGCGCCCGAGCGAGAGGAGAGAAGTCGAGCGGAGAATGAACGACCGGGGTGGGGGCGCCGGGGTGCTCCACGATGCGCCGGCGTGCCCCACTCCGCGCGTCCTGCGCCGGTCACGCGGCGGGGCTCGGCTCGCTGGAACACGACTTGCCCCTCACCGATCCGACAAGGTCCACGCCAGCTACTTCGATCAGGAGGCGCGTCGATGGTGAGGCACGTGGTGGTGGTGGGACTCCTCTGCTCCGCTGCTGCCGGGTGCGCGGTGTCGACGCAGCAGGAAGTCCAGCTCGGCCAGCAGTACGCGGCGCAGGTCGACTCCGAGCTTCCGATCGTGCAGGATGCCGAGATCAACCGGTACATCAACGTGCTCGGCGACTCGATCGCGCGGCTCACCAGCCGCGGCGACCTCGACTGGCACTTCTACGTCGTGAACACGAAAGTCGTCAACGCCTTCGCGCTCCCGGGCGGGTTCATCTACGTCAACCGCGGCATCATCGAGCGCGCCGACAAGCTCGACGAGCTCGCCGGCGTCATCGGCCACGAGATCGGGCACGTGGTGAAACGGCACTCGGTCAAGCAGATGCAGCAGATGCAGGGGGCGAACATCGGGGTCGCGCTCACCTGCGTGCTCACGCGCGTCTGCGAGAGCCAGGCCGCGCAAACGGCGATCAACGTGGGGGGCGCGGCCGTGTTCGCGAAGTTCAGCCGCGAGGACGAGAAGGAAGCGGACGAGGAAGGGGTCCGGAACGTCGTCCGCGCGGGGATCAGCCCGCAAGGGATGGTGAGCTTCTTCCAGAAGCTGCTCGACGAGGAGCAGTCGAAGCCCTCGGCGCTCGAGGCGTGGTTCTCCGATCACCCGCTCACGCAGGACCGCATCGCCGACGTGGAAGGGATGATCAAGCAGTTCCCGCAACAGCAGATCGCCTCGCTCACGACCGACTCGCAGGGGTTCCACGCCTTCAAGGACCGCGTCGCCGCGCTCCCGGCGCCGCCGCCGGGGCAGAAACAGCAGCCGTGACGCGGCCAGGCGCGCTCACTGCACGCGCACCACGTACAGGCGCGCGCTGGGGAAGGTGAGCGGAGCGCCGCTGCCATCCAGCGCGCCCACCAGCGCGCGCGCCCCCGCGGCGAGCGAGAGCTGGAAGTAGTCGCCGGCCGCCGCGTCGA
This sequence comes from Gemmatimonadaceae bacterium, assembly GCA_019689955.1. Taxonomy (GTDB): domain Bacteria; phylum Gemmatimonadota; class Gemmatimonadetes; order Gemmatimonadales; family Gemmatimonadaceae; genus JADGGM01. Next base: position 4,256 of record JADGGM010000207.1, on the reverse strand, counting down.
TCGTGCGGGTGATGGTGGGGCCGCCGTCGAGCGCGGTGGGGGTGAGCGGGTACACGCCGCTGTTGAGCGCCGATTCCACCTCACGCACGTTCCAGCTCACGAAGGTGTAGCGCGGATCGAGCCGCGCGATCCCGGCATCGTCCACCGCGTCGGCCACGAGCCAGCCGGCCACGATGGAATCGAACGGAACGCCCGCGCGGAGCGAGAGGTTGCGCACGCTCGTGTCGGGGCCGGCCACGAGCGCGCGCGTGAACGCCGGGACGTCGCCCCCCGCGTAATGGTCCGCCGCGTAGCGCAGGAGCGACCAGGCCGCGCCGCGCACGGCGAGCGAGGTGTCGGCGGCGCTGCTCGTCGCGCCGAGCTGGCTCGGGTGCGACAGCCACTCGCGGAACCGCGCCAGGTTCTGCAGGAAGAAGGCGTTGAAGTCGTCCAGGTCGCTCGGCCGGCCGGCCACGTCCGCCGCACCGAGCGACTGCAGGTCGGTGAAGCCGCGCTCGTAGCGCCCCACCAGCTCCTCGGCGAAATGCGACAGCCCTTCGTCGAGCCACGTCGCCTCGCTGGTCTGGAGCCCTTCGTCGATCGCGCGGACGCTGAAGTTGATCATGTGCTGAAACTCGTGCGCGATGGTGCCGCGCGTGGCCTGGCGCACGTCGTCCACGCTGCGCGCGTCGCTGAACTTCCCCGCGGGGTCGGGGACGATCAGGTAGAAGAGCTCGGCCATGTTGCTCTCCGCGCAATCGGTGGTCGAGAAGAGGTCCCCGGCGAAGAAGAAGCCCTCGATCACCCCGCCCGCCGAGCCACGCGGCGTGCCGGCATTCACGACCGGCGTGTACAGGAGGAAGACGTGGCCGTTCCCGTCGACGTCCGCCGGACCGCCGAAGTGGATCGTGTCGGCGGGGTAGATCTTCGTGTCGAACTCGTCGGCGATCGCGGCGAAGTCGCTGGCGGTGAAGCCATCGGGGGGCGCGGTGGTGTCCTGCAGGATGATCCCGTGCGTCCCCACGAACTTCACGACGGCGGTGACGCTGTCGAACTGGGCGCAGGCGTCGGTGGCGTTCGGGGCGGGCACCTTGAAGTGGAGCAGGTCGCCGACGGCCGGCAGGGGCGCGGCGCGCGCGGTCCCGGGCGCACCGGCACGCCGGCTCGCGGCGACGCCGCGCAGGGGGTGCGCACGCTGCTGGAGCTGCCGCGTCCGCGCGCGGAGGCGGGCCTCGAGCATCTCCGACCCGCGGCGCGGCGGGCTCGCCGCACCGCGGACGCGCTGCGCGGCGACGCGCGCGATCGTGCCACGCGCCACCGAGTCGACGAGCGCGTATCCCGTCGCCGAGTCGGCGAGCGTGTCGGCGTTCGCGGCGACGAGGAGAAAGCGCCCCGCCGCCCCGTCGGGGGCGGAGAGCGCGATGCAATCGAGCGCGGCGGGGTCCGTGAGCGTGAGCACGCCCCCCACGGGGAGCGAGACGGGGACGGGGGACGCGCCCGACGTGCACGGCCCGGCATCGGGGGTGGGGCTCGGCCTCGTGGTGTCGTTGCTGCACGCGCCGAGCGCGAGGAGCGCGGCAGCCGCGGCCAGCGCCGTGGTCGTGGAACGAGTGCGTCGCATGCTCCTCACGGCCGCTCCGTTGACGCGTGCCGTTCCGCGAAGGCGCGTTGCGCCGTGCGCAGGTCGGGCATGAACACCTCGAGCGCACCGTCCGGCATCGTCCGCGAATAACCGGCGACGAGCTGCACGAGGTAGTGGTCAATGTCGAAGTCGAACAGATCGCTCGGGTGCTGATCGATGATCTGGAGATCCGCATCGAGCATCATCAACTTGCCGAACCGGAGCGTGCCGCCCTGGTAGTACATGAAATTTCGGGCATTCGGGTCCGGCGGCGCGCGTCGGCGCGTGGAAACCTCGTGCCACGACGCCGAGTCGCCGAACGTCTGCACGATCTGGTCTCCCTCCACGCGGATCCCGGTGAGGTGTCCGGTGATCGCGGGGGGCGGGAGGATGCTGTCGGGGGCGAGGAGGATGTCGTTCCCGTGGACCGACGCCCCGGGCGCCTTGCTCAGGTCGAGGAGGTCCTGGAGCTGCAGGCCGAGGGCGCGCATGAGCCTGTCGCCGTCGACGCCGAAGATCGTCGTCCGCACGGGGTGGAGGCGGATGTGCCCGTCGGGGGTGACGGACGGATCGGCGAGGATGGTGAAGGGGATGTCGACCCCCTTGTGCAGGGTGCCGCTCTGCACGAGACGCGCGCCCTGTGTGCGCACGCGCAGATCCTTGAGCGGCGCGCCGCGGTAGCCGAACACGTATCGGTTGAGCAGGAGCGAGAGATCGCGCGCGGAGAGCGCGACCTGGGCGCGGTCGATGTGGATGACGAACGACTTCTTGTCGTCGAACACGATCGGCGTACCGGGCGTCCGGCTCTGCATGGTGCCGTCGAGCCGTGCGACGCGGAGCACGATCTGGTCGTCGAGGTGGAAGCCGACGTTGCGCATCTCGATCCGCGTGGCCGGATCGCCGGCGGGCGGCACGGGGACGGGCGCGCCGCCGTGCGCGTGACGGCGCGCGTCGCCGGGCCCGGTCGCCAGCGCGGCGAGCAGGAGCGCGCACGCGGCGACCGGGCGCCCGAGTGAGTGTGGGGTCGTCCCTCGCATACCGGTCCCCCGAGTCCGCCGGTTCCCCCGGGGCGTGTGCACGCGGCGTGCGCGGCGCCCCGTTGCCCGTCCGTTATGTCCCGGCGGACCCTTGGTTAGATTCTCGGCCATGCATCGCCAAGCCCTCCGCCACCTCCGCAGCGCCGATCCCGTGCTCGCGCGCATCATCGACCGCGTGGGCCCGTGTCGCCTCCGGGCCGACACGAGCGGATCGCACTTCGATGCCGTGATCCGGTCGATCGTCTACCAGCAGCTCTCCGGGAGCGCGGCGTTCACGATCTTCACGCGCTTCCGCGACCTGTACGGCGGCCGCACGCCGACGCCGGAGGAGCTGCTCGCCACCCCTGACGAGACGCTGCGCGGGGTGGGGCTCTCGCGCCAGAAGATCGCCTACATGCGCGACCTCGCCGACCGCGTGGTGCGCGCGGATGTCCCGATCCACGCGCTGCACGAGCTGGACGACGAGGCGGTGGTGGCGGCGCTCACGCGGGTGAAGGGGGTGGGGGAGTGGACGGCGCAGATGTTCCTCCTCTTCCGCCTTGGCCGCCCGAACGTGCTCCCGGTGCTCGACCTCGGCGTGCGCAAGGCGATCCAGCGGGCGTACGGGATGCGCAAGCTCCCGTCGCTCGAGCGGGTGCGGAAGATCGGCGCGGCGTGGAGCCCGTACTGCTCGGTGGCGGTGTGGTATCTGTGGCGGAGCCTGGAGGTGGATGGCCTGAGCGGGACGCCGCCGGAGAAGCGCCAGAGCGGGGGCGCGGCCGCGAAGCGCGGGACCAAGCGCCCGGCGCGGAGCCGCGCGGCGGCGGCGAGTCGATCCACGCGGGCGCGTGGCACGGCCGCGAAGTCGCGGAGCGCGCGTGGCCGCCGCCGCGCGCGGTAGCCCGGAGGCGCTCGACCTCTTCGCCGTCTGCGCGCCCGGGGTCGAGCCGTTCGCCGCGGCCGAGCTCCGCGCACTGGGGGTGGAGCCGCGCGCACAGGAAACGGGCGGGCTCGCGTTCACGGGCTCGCGCGAGGTCCTGTATCGGGCGAACCTCCATCTGCGCACGGTGAGCCGCGTGATCGCGCGCGTGGGCGCGTTCAGCGCGCTCAACTTCGCGGAGCTGGAGCGGCGCGCGCGGCGCGAGCCGTGGGAGCGGTGGATCGCGCCCGGCCGCGCGGTCCGGTTGCGCGTCACCTGCCGCAAGTCGCGCCTCTACCACTCCGACGCGGTGGCCGAGCGGCTCGCGCGCGCCATCGCGGCGCGCCTGGGGCGCGACGTGCACGCCGACGTGGCCGTGCGCGAGGAGGACGACGCGGGGGACGCGCAGCTCGTCATCGCGCGCGTGGCGCACGACCGGTGTACGCTCAGCGTCGACAGCTCGGGCGCGCTGCTGCACGCGCGCGGCTATCGCCTGGCCACGGCGAAGGCGCCGCTGCGCGAGACGCTCGCCGCCGCGCTCCTCGCGGCGAGCGGGTGGGACGCGCGCGCACCGCTGCTCGACCCGTTCTGCGGCGCGGGCACCATCGCGATCGAGGGCGCGCTCATCGCGCGCACCATCGCGCCGGGGCTCGCGCGGCGCTTCGCGTTCATGGAGTGGCCCGACTTCGACCGCGCGCTGTGGACGCGCCTCGTCGACGAG
>JADGGM010000206.1 GCA_019689955.1 Gemmatimonadaceae bacterium | reverse complement strand
GGCCGGTCTCGCCGCGCGATGCCTGGAGAGTCGCGGGAAAGCTGACGCGCCGCCATCCCCGTCGGAAATGGGATGGTACCGCCGCCTGAGTCCGGCGGCTGGAAAGGCGTAAGCCCCGATTCACAGGGTCAACCCTCGCCCCCCCTTTACGAGCACCTTGCTTGCAAGCACATTGACACCCGCGCGGCATCAGCCCCGGACATTTACCGAAAGACAGAGCTTGACGGATTCCCTCGTCGTTCGCAAAGCGCGCGGCGCGTTCTTCACGCCGCCAGAGATGAGCCGGTTCATTGCGGACTGGGCTCTACGTTCTCCGTCCGACAAAGTCTTAGAACCTTCCGCGGGCGAAGCGATCTTCCTGCTTGCTGCCGCTGAGCGTTTGGGTGCGCTCAGCGCACTACGCAGTCCGAACGACCCGCCGCCTGAACTGCATGGCGTGGAGCTGCACCCTGCGTCGGCGCGCGCGGCGGAACAGGTCCTTGCGCGAACAGGGCTTCAGGGCTCCGTACGGCTCGCTGACTTCTTCGAGGTCGAGCCGGAACCGGTCTACGATGCAGTCATCGGGAATCCGCCTTACATCCGATACCAAAGCTTCACCGGAGCCGTGCGTGCAAAGGCGATGAAAGCCGCGCTCGCTCAGGGCGTGCGTCTCACCGGGCTTGCCAGCGCATGGGCTCCGTTCACGGTTCACGCTACGCGGTTCCTGAAGCCTAGTGGACGACTGGGGCTGGTCCTTCCCGCTGAGCTCTTGTCGGTGAACTACGCCGCCAGTGTTCGCCGCTTCTTGTTGGAGCGGTTCGGACGGGTGCGCCTGGTGATGTTCGAAGAGCTCGTTTTTCCGGGTGTACTCGAAGAAGTCGTCTTGTTGTTGGCTGAAGGTCAGGGGCCCGCACCGACATTCGAAGTCTACCAGGCGCGCTCACTCGAAGACCTGGAGCAAATCGAGAAGGCGGCCGTATGGACCTGGTTCACCCCGGAGCGCGATGGGAAGTGGACGCCTGCGCTCCTGTCGTCTGGGGCGTTGGACGCGTACCGCGCCCTGGAGGAAGTTGGCGGGTTCGAGCAGCTGCTGGAGTGGGGCGACACCTATCTGGGATCGGTCACCGGAAATAATCGATTCTTCACCCTGACCGCTGACGAAGCGCGCGCGCTGAACCTGACGAAGAAGGAGCTTCGCGCGATCTCTCCCCCAGGGTCACGCCATCTTCGCGGCCTGACGTTCTCTGAGCAAGCATGGGAACAGCAAGCCGCTGATGGTGCGGCCGCGTATCTGTTCTATCCCGACGACTATCCTTCAGCCGCCGCGCGCGACTACATCAAGGCAGGTGAAAAGGACAACGTCCACAAAGCGTACAAGTGCCGTGTGCGCTCCCCCTGGTGGCGCGTCCCGGTCGTGAAGGTTCCCGACCTGTTGCTGACGTACATGGACCATGAGCGGCCCCGCCTGGTCACGAACGACGCGAAGGTTCTTCACCTCAACTCGCTCTACGGCGTGTTGCTTCGTGCTGACCGGCGCGAGCTCGGCCGAGAGCTCCTTCCGCTGGCCGTGCTGAATAGTGCGACGCTCCTCGGTGCGGAGATGGTCGGTCGCGCGTACGGTGGCGGGCTTCTGAAGCTGGAACCGAAGGAAGCGGACAAGCTCCTGGTGCCGTCGCTCGATACGATCGAGGCATCAGCGGATGAGCTGCGTAAGGTCCGTGCGCAAGTTGGCCGGTTGCTTCGTCAGGGCAAGCTGATGGAGGCGGTCGCGATCGTTGACCGAATACTTCTGTCGAGCTCTCTGAGTGTCAGTTACGCATCGCTGAAAGCCATTCGTGACGCGAGGGAAGTCCTGTTCCAACGTCGGAGCACACGCGGCAAGGGTCAATGTGCCAACGGTCGATGAGCTCATAGTCGCGGCGCTGAAAACGCTGCCGCCGAAACCGGACGAGACAGCGAGCAGGGAGGTCAAGCGGCAATATTCGCAGTCGATGTCGGGCGTCCTCGCTGCCGCGTTGGGGAAAGCGCTCCGCGATCGTGGTATGAAGGAAGCGCGACCTGTAGGACCGGGGGAGCTTGATAGGTCCGGTGCGGAAAGGCGGATGGCCGGTGGCATCGGGGCGAAGCAGGTGGATGTCACCTGGGCCACTGAGGAATCTGGCCTACTTTGCGCCATCTCCGTGAAGACGATCAACTGGCGCGACGGCACGACGAAGAACTACCAGAAGAACCTTACGAATCGGCGCAGCGACCTTCTCATTGAGTCGGTCACACTTCATCGCCGTTTCCCGTATGCTGTGCTTTTTGGGCTGTTCTTCCTGAACAGCGGTGCCCAGCACGACGGAACCGAACAGCGCCGGTCTACTTGGGGGAATGCACATCCTAGGTTGAAGCTGTTCACCGGGCGCAATGATCCCGCTGGGCGCGATGAACAATTCGAACGCCTATACATCATCCTGGTCGACGCTTCTCCATTCCACGCCACCGCAAAGGCGTTCGAAGTTGGGGACCCCGACCATCAGGTTACGTTTGAGTCCATCGTGGACCAGCTCATCCGACAAGTTGCCGAACGGAACCCAGATTTTTACGAGTATGAAGACGGGAAGCTGATTCGTGTAAGATCGTAAGCACGGCGCGCGACACCCTGAGAGATGCCGCCCGGCGCGAGAGGAAGACGGCTTCGTCCCGGTGCCTCCTCGGGATCTGGCCCCAGCTCAGGGGCATTTAGGAAGCGTGCTACCGGGAGCGTGCGCGGCGGTGAAGCCTGAGGGGAACGCGAGGCTTGTAGCGGGTGAGCCGTAGCCGTTACTTTTCCCCGGGTCCATCCGCGTACTTTCCAGCACACGGACCGCGCGACTCGGTTCCGAACGTTCGATGGCGGGGCTGCCGTCGCTCCGCACACGGTCGCGAACGAACCAGGGTGCAGCTCGCTAGATGTGGTCGTAACGGTGTACGGCCATCTCGTTGGGGAGATTCGCCGCAGGTCGGACGCGATCGAGCACATGATAGGGCAGCACCCGGAGAGCCCCGGCTTTCTGGAGAGGTTGGGTGTGCTCTGGCGATACGCTCCCACAGGCACCGGACGTCTCGCGCTTCTCGTACAATACCAGGCACAAGTAAGTGGAACCGCCGCTGAAGATGCTGGAGGTATGGCGGTGTAAGCCGTTATAATTGAATACTGTTCAATGTTTGCCCCTGTAGCTCAGGTGGATAGAGCAGCGGTTTCCTAAACCGTTGGCCGGGTGTTCGAGTCACCCCAGGGGCACTGGGCGGGTCTCGCGACTCGTCGGTCACGTTCGCCAGCAGCCACGTTACGCCATTCTTCAGGATCTCGCATGACACGTACCGGAGCGGCCGCGCGCCCTCAGCGGATCACCGACACCGAAGGCCTGCTCGAGTGGGCCGAGCTCCACTCGCGGCTCCTCACGATCATCGCCGTCGCCATCATCGTCGTGGCGGGCGGGGTCTGGTTCTACCAGAAGGCGCACGCCGCACGGGCGCGGAACGCGGCCAACACGCTGGCCGAGGCGCAGCAAGCATTCGCGTCGGGGAACCTCGCCTTCGCGCAGAGCGACCTCGAGAAGGTCGTGAGCCGCTACGGGAGCACCGAGGCCGGGCGCCAGGCGCAGCTCATGCTCGCGCGCGTGCTCTACGACAAAGGGCAGTACCAGCAGGGGATCGCCGGGCTCCAGAAGCTCGTGGGGTCGGACGATCCGATCGTCGTCCCTGTGGCATACAACCTCATGGGGAACGGCTACGAGCAGTCCGGGAAGTTCGCCGACGCGGCCGCGGCGTACCGCAAGGCCGCCGACGCGGCGAAGTATCCCGCGGAGCGCGATAGCTACCTCGCCAACGCCGCCCGCGCGCTCACCAGCGCCGGGAAGACGGCGGAGGCGAAGGAGATCTGGTCGAAGCTCGCCGCCGATCCCGCGAGCCCCGTGAACGCCGAGGCGCGCGTGCGCCTGGGCGAGCTCGAAGTACACGCCGCGAAGCAGAGCTGACGACACACACGCACCGCCGAGCGGCGTGCGCCGCTCGCGAGCTGCGGCAGGCATCGCGTACCCGCTCTCGAGGCCCGGCCGATGCGCGTGCTCGTGCTCACACACAATTACCCTCGATTCCCCGGCGACCCCGCCGGGGCCTTCGTGGCGCGCCTCGCGCGCGCCGCGCACGCGGCCGGCCACGAGACGCGCGTCATCGCGCCGCACGCGCCGGGGACCGCCGACGTGGAGACGGAACGCGGGGTCATCGTCACCCGCTTTCGGTACGCGCCCGAATCCATGGAGCGGGTGGGGTACACCGGCTCGCTCCACCGCCATGCCCTCACGGCGCCCCTCGTCACCCTCGGCCTCCCGTCGTTCCTGCTGCGCTTCCGCCGCGCGGCGCGCCGCGCCATGGCGACGTTCCGCCCCGACCTCGTGCACGCGCACTGGTGGATCCCCGGCGGGTGGATCGCCACGTCGCTCGCGGCGCGGGGCGGGGTCCCGGTCGTCGTGACGTGCCACGGAAGTGACGTGCGCCTGCTCGAGCGCCCGCTGCTGCACCGCGTGGGCCGGCGAGTGCTCTCGCGCGCGGCGAGCGTGACGACCGTGTCGCACTTCCTCGCGCGCGACCTCGCGCGCCTGGTCCCGGACCTCCGGACCCCGATCACCGTGACGCCGATGCCGCTCGACGTCGACCGCTTCGCAGCGGGCGCGCAGGAACCGAAGGCGGATCCGCCGCGCGTGCTCTACGCCGGGAACCTGGTGCCGAGCAAGGGGGTCGACGTGCTGGTCCGCGCGGTGGCGATCCTCGTGCAGCGGGGGATCGCCTGCCAGCTCCAGGTGCTCGGCGAGGGACCCGAGCGCCCGGCGCTGCAAGCGCTCGCCGCGTCGCTCGGGCTCACCAACGTCGAGTGGTCGAGCTTCCTCCCGCAGAGCGAGATGCCCGCTGCCTACGGCCGGGCCACGGTCACCGTGCTCCCGTCGCGCGGGCACGCGGAAGGGCTCGGCCTCACGCTCGTCGAAGCGCTCCTGGCCGGGTGCGCCGTCGTCGGCACGCCGGCGGGAGGGATCCCCGAGGTGGTGCAGCACGAGGAGACCGGGCTCCTCGCGCGCGACGGCGACGCCGAGGACCTGGCCACGCAGATCGGCCGGCTCATCACCGACCCTGCGCTGCGCACGCGGCTCACGCGCGCCGGACGCGACGCCGTGCGCCGCGTCTACGCCCCGGAGACTGCGGCCGGGAAAATCATCGCGCTGTACGAGACGATACGTGGACATCGAGACGCAGCCTGAGCCGCCGGCCGGGTGGGAGGCGCTCGCGCGCGAGCGGGGGCTCTTCTATCATCACCCGCGCTGGATCGCCGGGCTCCGCGACGTCTTCGGCTTCCGCGTGCACTTTGTGGTGGCGCGCGAGGCGGGGGACGTGGTCGGCGGGCTCCCCCTCGCCGAGGTGCCCGCGCTCTTCGGCCCGCGGCGGCTCGTGAGCCTCCCCTTCAGCTATGCCGCCGGCCCCATGGCGGCCTCGCCGGACGTCGCCCAAGCGCTCGGCGCCGAGTCGATCGCGCTCGCGCGGCGGCGGCGGGTGAAGCGCGTCGAGGTCAAGCAGGTGGCGAGCGAGGGGGAGCACGCGGCGCCGGCCGGGTTCACGCGCATCGTCCACTATCACACCTACCGGCTCGCGACCGCCGGCGGGGAAGGGGCGATCTGGAAGCGTCTCCACGCCAGCAGCACGCAGCGCGGGATCCGCAAGGCCGAGAAGATGGGCGTCACCGTCGTGCGCGGGGACTCGGTCCGCGACTGGACAGAGATGGCCGTGCTGCAGGAGCACACGTCGCACGGGCACGGCGTCCCCGCGCCGCCGCGGCGCTTCTTCGTGGAGCTCTGTCGCGCGCTGCAGCGCGACGGGCTCGCGGAGCTGTACCTGGCCGATGTGCCGCAGCGCGGGATCGCGGCCGGGATCGTCGTGTGGCGCGGGTGGCGCGAGTGGATCTACGCCTTCGGCGCCTCGCGCGAGGCATTGCTGGAGTTTCGGCCGAACCACGCGCTGCTGTGGGCCGCGGTGCGCGCGGCGGCCGCGGCCGGCGTGGACTTCGACTTCGGGCGCGCGGCGCCGGAGCAGGCGGGGTTGGTGGCTCTCTCTAAAACACATCACCGAGC
>JADGGM010000205.1 GCA_019689955.1 Gemmatimonadaceae bacterium | reverse complement strand
ACGGGAGCCCCGCCGCTGGCGCCCCGAGCGGCCCCAGCGTCCCCGCCGCGAGCACCCCTGCCGCCGCGGGCGCGGCGCGCGCCACGCGGTACGTGCGCATCGACCTCCGGCGCCTCGACACCCTCATGAACCTCGTCGGGGAGCTCGTCATCGCGCGCGGGCGGCTCGTGGAGCTCACCACCCCGCTCCGCGATCCCGCCATCGAGGAAGTCGTCGCGCAGACCGCGCGGCTCATCGGCGATCTGCAGGACGAGATCATGTTGAGCCGCATGGTCCCGGTCGGGCAGGTGTTCGACCGGTTCCCGCGCCTCGTGCGCGACGCCGCGCGCGCGCTGGGGAAGGAGATCAACTTCACCGTGAGCGGGAACGATATCGAGCTCGATCGCTCGATGCTTGACGAGATCGGCGACCCCGTGGTGCACCTGCTCCGCAACGCGATCGACCACGGGATCGAGGACCCCGACGCCCGCGTGGCCGCGGGGAAGCCCCCCGTGGGGACGCTGTCGTTGAGCGTCGCGCGCGAGCGGTCGACCGTCACCCTGCGGGTGACCGACGACGGCCGCGGGATCGACCGCGCGCGCGTGCTCAAGCGCGCGCGGGAGATGGGGCTGGTGGACGAGACGCGCACCGACCTCTCCGACGATGAGCTCGTGCGCCTCATCTCGCGGCCGGGGTTCACCACGGCCGAGCGGGTCACCGATCTCTCCGGGCGCGGCGTGGGGATCGACGTGGTGATGAATCGCGTGCGCGCCATGGGAGGCGCGGTCGAGATCCGGTCCACCCCGGGGAAGGGGACCACCGTCACGGTGCGCCTCCCGCTCACCCTGGCGATCGTGCGCGCGCTCCTCGCCCGCGTGCACGATGAGGTGTACGCCGTCCCCATGGCGCACGTGAACGAGACCGTGGAGCTCGACCCGCGGTCCGTGAAGCGCGTGCAGGGGCGCGAGGTGATGGTGTTGCGGGAGGACGTGCTCCCGCTGCTCCGGTTCCGGGACCTGGTCCGGCTCCCGGAGACCAATGGGAAGGGGCATCAGGTGGTCGTGCTCGAGATCGGCGACCGCCGGGCCGGACTTGTCGTCGATGAGCTGACGGGCCAGCAGGACATTGTCGTCAAACAGTTCGATCCGGCACGCGGGGCACTCGCGCTCTTCAGTGGAGCGACGATACTCGCCGATGGCGCGCCGGCCCTGATCGTGGACGTTGGAAGCCTCATGTGAGGGTGGGCGAATGGCAAACCTATCGACGTTGAAGGACCGGCAGCTCGATGCCCTGCGCGAGACGGCGAACATCGGCGCAGGCCACGCGGCGACCGCGTTGTCGCAGATGACGGGCAACACCATCATGATCACCGTGCCCACGATCACGATCGCGGCGCTCGAGGACGTCCCGTCACAGATCACCGATTCCGAGGAGCCGATCGCGGCGGTGCTCATGCACATGCTCGGCGATCTCACCGGGCGGACCCTGCTCGTCTTCCCGCGCCCCACGGCGATCCGGCTCGCTCACCTCATGCTCCGGCGTCCGCACAACCCGAACGCCGACTTCGGGGACCTGGAGCAGTCGGCCATCAAGGAAGCCGGCAACATCCTGAGCGGCGCCTACATGAACGCGCTGAGCGAGTTCATGGGGCTCATGCTCCTCCCCTCGCCGCCGAGCCTGGCCGTCGACATGTCGACCGCCGTGCTCACGACGGCGTTCCTGCAGTTCGGGACCGACCACGACATGGTGTTCGCGGTGGAGACGCAGTTCTTCTTCCAGGACGCCGGTGAGCGGCTGCGCGGCTTCTTCCTCCTGCTCCCGGATGGTGCGTCCCTCCAGACGCTGCTTCGGGCGGTGCGTGTGGCTTGAGCATGACGGCGCCCCTCACGTCTCAGCGCGATCGCGAGATTCTGCGGTCGTTCGCTCGACGCATCGATCCCTCCGATGCGGGGGCGCACAACAACCTCGGCGTCCTGTATTACCACAAGGGGATGTACGAGGAAGCGGTCGAGGCGTTCAGCAAGGCGCTGGAGCTCGACCCGAAGATGCAGGTGGCGCAGCGGAACATCGAGGTGGCCTACTTCAACACGGGCTACTACGACCGCCGCGTCACGGAGCTGCGCGAGCGGCTCCGCAGCCACCCGGATGACCGGGAGGCGCGCTGGGAGCTGGGGCGCGCCTACGCGTCGCTCGGCGATGTCCGCGAGGCGGTCGCGGAGTTCAAGGCGCTGCTCGAGTACGCGCCGAACGACGTCGGCGCGATGGTGCAGCTCGGGCTGGCCGAGAAGGCGAGCGGCGACCTCGCCGCCGCCCAGGAGTGGTTCGAGAAAGCCCGCGCCCTCGAGCCCGGGAGCCCGCTGATCCACTTCTACATGGGCGAGGTGCTGTACAACCGCGGGCTGAACGAGGAGGCGCTCGCGGCGCTGCGGCGGTCGATCGAGCTGAGCCCGGAGAACCCGGACGCGCTCTACCTCATGGGCTTCGTCCTCGGCGACATGGGGCGCCACGAGGAAGCGCGCGCGGCGACCAAGCAGGCCGTCCAGCTCAACCCGTCGCTCTCCCGCGCGCAGGCGAACCTCTCGCTCGACCGCTACAACCCGGCCACCTACGAGGAACTGCTCCCGCAGCGCCAGGAGCGCCGCTCGCAGCAGATGATGGAGGTGGCGCAGGACGGCCACCTCGCGCACTACAACCTCGGGCTCGCCTTCCGGCAGAAGGGATACTACGCCGAGGCGCTGCGCGAGTACCGGCTCGCGCTCGAGCGGAACGAGGACCGCCACCTGGTGCTCCAGGCGATGGCCGAGGTGCACCTGCTGCGGCGCGACTCGGCCGCGGCGATCGAGCTGTACGACCGGTTGATCGCCGAGCAGCCGGACAGCCCCAAGCTCTGGTGCGAGCGCGGCGTCGCCGTGCACCAGGACGGGCGGCACGCGGAGGCCGCGGAGTGCTACCGGCGCGCGCTGCAGCTCGACGGCGTGTACGCGCTCGCGCACAACAACCTCGGTGTGGCCCAGTTCCACGCCGGGGACTCGGAGGGGGCGATCGAGTCGTTCCGCGCGGCGCTCTCGGCGCAGCCCACCTTCGTGAAAGCGTGGCTCAACCTCGCGCTCCTCCTGTTCCGCGGGCGGCGGTTGCAGTTGAGCCTCGAGGCGTACCGGCAGGTGCTGAACGTGGAGCCCGAGCACCCGGTCGCGTGGAACGGGATCGGGCTCGTGCTCACGGAGCTCAAGAAGTACGAGGACGCGCGCAACGCCTTCGGCCGCGCCATCCACGCGCGCCCGACGTACGCGGAGGCGCACTACAACCTCGGCTTCACGCTCTCCAACCTCGGCGACTTCGAAGGGGCGCTGCGGGCGACCAAGCGCGCGCTGGAGCTCGACCCGTACTATGTCCCGCAGAAGTTCGAGCTGGCGATCGACGTCGAGTACGAGGACCCCGACCTCTCGATCGCCCCGGACCTGGGCGGGGAGAGCCGCCCCGCGGGGACGGTGGACGCGTTCGCGTTCGACCCGCACCTCCTCGACTCGCTGTTCGCGGAGCTCAAGCAGCAGGCCCCCGCCCCCCAGCCGGCGGTGACCACGGACAACCCGTACGCGATGGCGATCGACTACCTCGCCAAGGGGATGCTCGACCGCGCGGCCGCGGAGATCAACCGCGCGCTGGGGCGCGGCGCGGACGCGGCGACGGGGCTCACGCTGCTCGGCGACGTCTACTCGAAGCAGGGGTTCCACGGCGAGGCGCTGGAGCGCTACCGCCAGGCGCGGAGCGTGAACGGCACCGTGCCGCGCGCGATCGCCGGGGAGGCCCGGTCGCTCCTCGCCATCGGCCGCGTCGCCGAGGCGCGCGACGTCGCCGAAGCGCTGCTGCAGGCCGATCCCGCGAACGTGGAATCGCTCCTCCTCGTCGCGCGCGCGCGCGCGGACGCGGGGGACGCGGCCGGGGCGCGCGAGCTCCTCAAGAGCGCGCGGCGCCTCGCCCCCGCGCGCGCCGAGGTGCTCAAGCAGTTCGGCGACATCGCCCGCGCGGCCGGGGACATCGACGGGGCGATCTCCGCCTACCGCGGCGCGCTCGAGCTGGACCACGACTTCGCCGTCGTCCACTACGAGCTCGCCCTCCTCCTCGCCGACCGCGGTGACGCCGAGGGGGCGGACGCGGAGCTGCTCGCCGCGCTCGACGCCGTCCCGACCTACGTCGAAGCCACCCTCGCGCTGGCCGCCGTGCGCCGTCGCTTCGGGAAAGCCAAGGAGGCCGTGCCGCCGCTCGTCGACCTCCTCAAGCGCGACCCGTACAACATCGACGCGCTCCTCTCGCTCGCCGAGACGCTGCTCGAGCTCGAGCGCCTGGAGGACGCCGCGCACGCCATCGCGCGCGTGCTCCGCTTCGACCCGCAGCACCCCGGCGCGCTCTTTCTCCAGGGCGTCGTGCTCGCCGACCGGCACCGCTACCGCGAGGCGATCACCCTCTGGCAGCGCGTCGTCGAGGTCGCGCCCGAGAGCGACTACGCGCGCCGCGCGCGGCGTGAGGCCAAGACCGCCGCGGATCTCATCCGCATCTTCCGGTCGCGGCAGGAGCAGGAGGCGACCTGATGGCGATCGAAGGACCGCTGCGCGAGCTCGGGATCCACGACGTCTTCCAGCTCCTCGACCTGAGCCGGAAGACCGGGACCCTCACCGTCACCTCGCTCCTCCGCGACAACCAGGGGACCGTGTACTTCGACCGCGGCGCGGTGATCTACGCCGCGATCCGGAGCAACCCGCACCCGCTGGGGGAGCTGCTCCTGCGCGCCGGCAAGATCTCCGAAGGAGACCTGGCCCGCGCGCGTGACATGCAGCGGCAGGGGGGAGACGGGCGCCGGCTCGGCGAGATCCTCCTCGACCTGGGGGCCATCACGCGGCGGGAGCTGGAGCGGCAGGTGCGCTTCCAGGTGGAGGAGGTGGTCTTCGAGCTGATGTCGTGGCGGGAGGGGTTCTTCTCGTTCGAGGAACGGGAGGTCCTCGACGCCCCGGCGGAAGCGACGATCCGCATCTCCACCGAATCGCTCCTCATGGAGGGGGCGCGGCGGATCGACGAGTGGTCGCGCATCGAGGGGAAGGTGCCGCACCTGGGCGTAATCCCCACGCTCGCCGCGGTCCAGCCGGACCACCCCGCGTTCCTCGATCTCCTCCCGAACGAGTGGGAGGTGCTGGCGATGATCGACGGGGTGCGCGACCTGCGCGCCATCGCCTCGTCGCTCGCGCGGAGCGAGTTCGACGTCGCGCGCATCGTGTACGGGCTCGTGACCACCGGGATCGTGGACCTGCACGACGGCGAGCAGCCGACGGCGCCGTCGACGGCCGCGCTGGTGGTCACGCACCTCGAGCAGGCGCGGGCGGCGCTGCGGATGGGGGAGTACGAGCGGGCCATCTCCACGGCGCGCCTGGCGACGGCGGCCGCGGAGGGCTCCACCGAGGCGCGGCTGGTGCTCGCCCGGGCGCTTTCCGGCGCGCGGCGCCACGAGGAAGCGGCCGAGGAGCTCAAGCGCGCGCTGCTCGCCGACGCGCTCAATGCCGCCGTGCACCTGGAGATGGGGTACTGCGCCGCGGCGGCCGGGCGGTTCGCGGACGCGGTGACGAACTGGGAGCGGTACCTGCGCCTCGCGCCGACCGCGCCCGACGCCGAGACGGTGCGCACGGCGGTGGACGCGGCGCGCCAGCTCGATTCGATCTTGCAGGAGCATCTCGATGGGTGACGAGATCCGGCGGCTGAGCGAGGAGCTGGCGCGCGACCCCTCGAGCCTGGTGTTCATCCAGCTCGGCGAGGCGCTGCGGCGGAGCGGGGAGCTCGATCTCGCGCTCAAGGTCGCGCTGCGCGGCCTCGAGCGGCACCCGCACAACGCCGACGCGCACGACCTCCTCGCGCGCATCCGTGTGGACCGTGGGGAGCTGGAGGGCGCGTTCGACGAGTGGGACGTGGTGCTCCGCCTCGCGCCGCAGCACGTCGGCGCGCGGAAGGGGATGGGGTACGTGCTGTTTAAGCAGGGGAAGCTCGAGGAGGCCGAAGCGCACCTGGCGGCGGCCGCCGCGGAGGACGGAAACGACGCCTCGATCGCCACCGCGCTCCGCATGGTACGCCGGCTCCTCCGCTACACCCGCGAGCCGAGCAACGGGAACGGCGCCGGCGGGGGG
>JADGGM010000204.1 GCA_019689955.1 Gemmatimonadaceae bacterium | reverse complement strand
CCGCACATCGGGGCGGTTGCGGAGCAGCTCCTCCGGCGTGCCGACGGCGGGCTTGGCCGGGGGCTCGGGGATCGCCACCGGGGCGGTCAGCTCGGCCGTCACGGTTTCCGGCGCGCGGCCGACGAGCACCGCGATCCGGTACATCGCGCTTGCCACCTGCGCCTCGAGCGCGGGGATCGCGGAGAGCGTGGTGTTGAGCTGCGCGTTGGCGCGCTCGCGGTCGAGCCCCGTCCCCTGACCGGCGGCGAGGCGCTCTTCGGTGAGCGACAGGGTTCGCCGCTGGTTCTCGGCGTTCTGCTGCGCGACCGCGAGCTCGGCCTGCGCGCCGCGCAGCTCGAAGTACGTGCGCGCGAGCTCGGCGACCAGCGAGACCTGCGCATCGCGCACGTCGGCCTGCGCCGAAGCAAGGAGCGCCGACTGCGCGGACACCGTCTTGCGGATGCGGCCGAACAGGTCGAGCTCCCAGGCCGCGTCGAACCCCGCGTCCCAGATCTCCCCTTCGCGCAGCGCGTCGGGGACGCCGGGGAGCTGGGCGCGGCTGAACCGGCTCCTGGTGAACGAGCCGGAGGCGGTGATCGTCGGGGCGTAGTCGAACATGCCGAGCCGCCGGTTCGCCCGCGCCTCGCGCATCCGCGCGACGGCCACGCGCACGTCGGGGTTCGACTGGAGCGCCTCGCGCGCCAGGCCCCCCAACCGGGAAGCCCCCCCCGACGCCGGCCCCGGGCCCGGGGGGGGGCCCGGGGCGCGCCGCGCGCGCGCGCCGCCCCAAGGTGGAATCACCGAGCTCCGCCCACACGGTGCCGAGCGGCTCGTCGATGCGGACCGTCGAGTCGACCGCGCTCACGAAGCGCGGCGCGGGACGGATTGCCGGCGGGATGCGCGCCGGCTGCGCCGCGCACGCGGTGAGGAGCGCGACGCCGAGCAGGATCACGAGCTTACGCATGCGCGCGATCCTCCTCCAGCCCGGACACCGGGATCGACATGGGCGCGCTGGCCCGCGCGCTCGATCGCCGCGCGGCCAGCCCGCGGATCACGACGTAGAACACCGGCGTGAGCAGCAGCCCGAACACGGTGACGCCGAGCATCCCCGCGAACACCGCCACCCCCATCGCGTGCCGCATCTCCGCGCCGGCACCGCTCGAGATCACGAGCGGGACCACGCCCATGATGAACGCGAACGACGTCATGAGGATCGGCCGCAACCGGAGCCGGCAGGCCTCCAGGGCGGCATCGATGCGGCTCCGCCCTCGTTCCTCCAGCTCGCGCGCGAACTCCACGATGAGGATCGCGTTCTTGCACGCGAGCCCCACGAGCACGAGGAGCGCAATCTGTGTGAAGATGTTGTTGTCCCCCCTGGTGAGCCACACTCCGGTGATCGCCGAGAGGAGGCACATGGGTACGATCAGGATCACGGCGAGCGGGAGCGACCAGCTCTCGTACTGCGCCGCAAGCACGAGGAAGGCGAGGAGCACGCACAGCGGGAAGATGAACAGCCCCGTGTTCCCCGCGAGGATCTGCTGGTACGTGAGCTCGGTCCACTCGAAGCCGATCCCGTTGGGGAGCGTCTCGCGCGCGAGGTTCTCCATGATGGAGACCGCCTCCCCGGAGCTCACCCCCGGCGCGGGGCCGCCGTTGATGTCGGTGGCTGGGTAGCCGTTGTAGTGCAACACACGATCCGGGCCGTTCGACTCATTCACGCGAATCACCGAGCCGAGCGGCACCATCTCCCCTGCCGCGTTCCGCACCTTGAGCCGGCCGATCGCCTCGGCGGTGGAGCGGAACGGCGCGTCGGCCTGCGCGACCACCTGGTACGTGCGGCCGAAGCGGTTGAAGTCGTTCACGTACGCGGAGCCGAGGTAGATCTGGAGCGTGGAGAAGAGATCGTTGAGCGCGATCCCCTGCCGCTTCACCTTCTCGCGGTCCACGTCGGCGAAGAGCTGCGGGACGTTGATCTGGAAACTCGAGAACGCCCCCGCGATCTGCGGCGTCTGGTACACGCGCGCAAGGAGCGCCTGCTGCGCCTGGTAGAGTGCCTCCTCACCGAGCCCCGCGCGATCCTCGAGCTCCATCTTGAAGCCGCCGATCGTCCCGAGCCCCGAGACCGGCGGCGGGGGGAAGACGGCGATGAACGCGTCCTGGATCGCGCCGAACTTCTGGTTGAGCGCTTCCGCGATCGCCGGACCGTACTGGTCCGCCCGCTTCCGCTTCTCGAAGTCATCGAGCCCGAAGAAGATGATCCCCGCGTTCGGGCTGTTGGTGAACCCGTTGATGGAGAGCCCCGGGAACGCCACGGCACTGGCCACGCCCGGCTGCTCGAGACCGATCTTGGTCATCCGCTCGATCACCGACTCCGTGCGGTCGAGCGCGGCGGCGTCGGGGAGCTGGGCGAAGGCGATGAGGTATTGCTTGTCCTGCGTCGGCACGAACCCCGTGGGTACGTGGCGGAACATGAGCGCCGTCGCCGCGATCAGCACGCCGTACACGCCGAGCGCGAGCCCGCTCTTCCGAATGAGCCGCTGGACCGCGCTCCCGTAGCGCGACGACGAGCGGGCGAAGAACCGATTGAACGGGTGGAACGCCCACCCGAACGCCCGGTCGATCGCGCGCTGCACCACGTCCTTCGGCGCGCCGTGCGGGCGCAGGAGAAGCGCCGAGAGCGCCGGCGACAGCGTGAGCGAGTTGAACGCCGAGATCACCGTGGAGAACGCGATCGTCAGCGCAAACTGGCGGTAGAACTGCCCCGTGAGCCCGCTGATGAACGCCACCGGGACGAACACCGCGCACAGCACGAGCGCGATCGCGACGATCGGCCCGCTCACCTCCCCCATCGCCCGGTAGCTCGCCTCGCGCGGCGACATCCCGAGCGCGATGTTGCGCTCCACGTTCTCCACCACGACGATCGCGTCGTCGACCACGATCCCGACGGCGAGCACGAGCCCGAAGAGCGAGAGCGTGTTGACGGAGAACCCGAAGATGAGCATGAAGGCGAGCGTCCCGACGATCGAGACCGGCACCGCGAGGAGCGGGATGATCGACGCGCGCCACGTCTGCAGGAAGAGCACGACGACGATCACGACGAGGAGCGTCGCCTCGAAGAGCGTCTTCACGACCTCGTGGATCGACCCGCGGACGAAGGTCGTGGGGTCGTACACGATCGCGTAGTCGACACCCTGCGGGAAGTTCTGCTTGAGCTCCGCCATCGTCTTCCGCACGGCGGTCGAGAGCTGCAGCGCGTTGGAGCCGGGGGCCTGGAAGATCCCGAGCGCGACGGCGGGCTTGTTGTCGAGGAGGGAGCGGAGCGCGTAGTCGCCCGCGGCGAGCTCGATCCGCGCCACGTCCCGCAAGCGCACCAGCTCGCCGTTCGCGCCGGTCTTGAGGATGATGTCGCCGAACTCCTGCTCGTTCACGAGCCGGCCGCGCGCGTTCACCGTGAGCTGGTAGTCGACCTTCTCCGGCATGGGGGGCGCGCCCACGACGCCGGCGGCGACCTGCACGTTCTGCTCGCGGATCGCCTGGACCACGTCGCTCGCCGTGAGCCCGCGCGCGGCGACCTTCTCCGGATCGAGCCAGATCCGCATGGCGTAGTCCCCGGAGCCGAACACCTGCACCTGCCCCACCCCGGGGATGCGCGCGAGCACGTCCTTCACCTGCAGCACGGCGTAGTTGCGCAGATAGATGTCGTCGTAGCGCCGGTCCGGGGAGACGAGGTGGACGACCATGGTGAGGTCCGGGGAGCTCTTCACGGTCGTGACGCCGAGCTGCCGCACTTCCTCGGGGAGCCGGGGGAGCGCCTGGCTCACCCGGTTCTGGACCTGCACCTGCGCCAGATCGGGATCGGTCCCGATCTGGAAGGTGACGGTGAGCGTGAGCACGCCGTCGGCCGTGGCCTGCGACGACATGTACAGCATGTTCTCGACGCCGTTGATCTGCTCTTCGAGCGGCGTGGCCACGGCCTCGGCGAGCACGCGCGGGTTGGCGCCGGGGTACACGGCCCGCACCACCACGGAGGGGGGGACGAGCTCGGGGTACTCGCTCACCGGCAGCGCGTACATCGCGATCACGCCGGCGAGGAAGATCACGATGGACAGCACGCCCGCGAGAATCGGGCGGTCAATGAAGTAGCGCGAAAAGCGCATGAGCCTCGAAGCCTGCGACTGGGTTAACGGTCCACCGCGACGGTCGTCGTACCGGCGGTGTCGGGCGCCATCGCGGTCACGGTGGCGGTCACCTTCATCCCCGGGCGCACGCGCTGCAACCCGTTGACGACGATCAGCTCACCCGGCGCGAGCCCTTCGCGCACGATGCGCAGCCCGTCCACCACGCGGCCGAGGCGCACGGGGCGGTAGTCGACCGTACTGTCGGGCTTGAGCACGAGCACGAACTTCCGGTCCTGGTTCGTCCCTACCGCCGCGTCGCGAACGAGCGCGACGTTCGTCCGCTGGCTCCCGATGAGCTTCACACGCGCGAAGAGCCCCGGCGTGAAGATCCGCTCCGCGTTCGAGAACACCGCGCGCGCGCGGATCGTCCCGGTGGTCGGATCGATCCGGTTGTCCACGAAGTCGACGTACCCCTTGTGGGGGAACCCGTCCTCGTTCGCCAGCCCAAGGTAGACGGGGTGGCGGATGTCGCGCCACCGCTGGGCGTTCCCGTGGCGCGCGGGGTCGGTGTACTTGAGGTACGTCTGCTCATCGCTGTCGAAGTACACGTACACGGGATCGACCGACACGATGGTCGTGAGCAGCGTGGCGGCCGGAGGGCTCGACTGCACGAGGTTCCCTTCGGTGACCTCCGCGCGCCCCACGCGCCCATCGATCGGGGCGCGCACCCGCGTCCAATCGAGATTGAGCTTGGCGCTCTCCACCGCCGCCGCCGCGGCACGCACCGCGGCCTCGGCTTCGGCCTGCGCGCTCGTGCGCGCGTCGAGCTCCTCGCGCGAGATGGCCTGCCGCGCGATCAGCGTCTGCGCGCGCTGCACCTCCCGCTCGGCGAGCTGCGCGCGCGTGCGCGCCTCCTCGAGCTGCGCCGTTGCCCGGTCCAGCTCCGCCTGGTACGGACGCGGGTCGATCACGAACAGCACGTCCCCGCGCTTCACCTCCTTCCCTTCTTTGAAGGTGACGCGCTGGATGTACCCGCTCACCCGCGGACGAACCTCCACCGCGTCCACCGCCTGCAGACGCCCGGTGAACTCATCCCAATCCGCGACCTCGCGCTGAATCACGCGCGCCACGGTGACCTGCGGAGGCGGCGGCGGGGGCGGATCCCCCGGCGCGCACGCCGTCGCCCCCACAGCCAGCACGAGCGCGACGAACGGAGCGAACGAGACCACGTGCGACGACGACGCGAGACGACGCTGGGTGCGATGGCTCATGTTGGATTCCTGACAGAGAACGACGACAGACCACGTGCACCGCCGGCCGATGCGGCGGTGCCGATGAACGAGTCGTTGGGACACGCGCGGCCCGCGCGAGGACGAGCCCCGGCGCGCGTCGGATTGGCGAACGTATGAGGGGGCGAGGCGGTTCCCGGCCGCCGCGACGACACGGGAGGGAGAGCTCACCACATGGATCCGACATCAGCGGACCGCCCCGCAACCGCACGCGCCGGAGCCACCTGGCGCGCATCGCCCGTTCCCCTGGCCGGTCGTCCCGGGACGCCACCCACGCCCCGTGCGCGCAGCCGCCGATGTGCATACATTGAGGTGCCTTCCCGCTTCTCCCCACACCACGCATCACTTGCCGTACGTGGCCGCGTGGCCACACCTCCCGCAGTGCGCCCCCTCGTCGTCGTCCCGCTGTTCGCCCTCCTGGGGCTCGTCCACCCCGCCGCCGCGCAAGGCATCATCACCGGCCACGTGCGCGCCGCTAGCTCCGGCGCGCCGCTCCCCGACGCCGCCGTCATCGTCATAGGCGCTGCGCCGACCGCACACACGAACGCGCGCGGAGACTTCGTTCTCCCCGGCGTCCCGCCCGGTACGCACACGATCCTCGTCCGCCGCGTGGGGTATCGCGCGGCGACGCTCCAGGGGATCGCCGTCGCCGACTCCGCGGTCGTGACCGTCACCGTGGACCTCGCACCCGCTGCCCCTCCCCTCGACACCGTCGTGGTGCAGACCGCCGACGACGACATCCGCGCCCCCCCGCCCCCCCCCCGCACGGGGGCTTAAACA
>JADGGM010000203.1 GCA_019689955.1 Gemmatimonadaceae bacterium | reverse complement strand
CACCACGGCGCTCGCCCCGCGCCGCACCGCGTCGAGGAGCACCCCCACCTCGGTCGCGCTGGGCTGCGTGGGCGGGTCGAGGATCAGGTAGACCGCGGCCGTGTCCACCGACCCCTCGAACGCCGCGCGCCGCCGCTCCACGCGCCACCCCAGCCGGTGCACGACGTCGTAGATCCCCAGCGCCCCCTCGGGATTGCTGTCGTACGTCGTGAGCTGCCCCGTGTTCGTCCCCGTCTCCTGCGGGATGAAGAGCACCGCCGCGACGACGATCACCGCGAGCAGGGCGAACACGTACCGCGGCCGAAGCCAGCGGTCCAGCGCGCGCTCAGCCACGGCCGTCGGGCTGGACGATCGGGAGCGCCAGCGCGTACAGCCGCTCGTAGCGCGACGCGTCGCAGTGGCCGATCCCGTAGATCACCGTCTCGTACGAGCGGGCGAACTCGCGGAAGCGCGCGAACAGCGCCGACGACCGCCCGCGCAGCTCGCGCACGTAGTCACCCACCGTCTTCGACGGATGCAGCCGCACCTGCTGCTGCCGCGCCGCGGCCTCCAGGAGCGCCGCGTAGAGCGCGTGCGCCGCATCGGTGAAGTTCCCCTGCGCCGCGAGCTCCTGCGCCGCCTGCCACGGGTCCCGCCCCAGGCGCCGCAGCGGCGAGCGCTCCCACGCCAGCCCCGGCGCGCCCGCCTGCGTGCGCGCGTACCAGACGTACACCGCGCGGGCGATCACCGCGGCCAGGATCAGCGCCACCAGCGCGATCACCGTCCAGTACAATGTCGGCGACTCGCGCAGCGTGCCGAAGACCGGCCGGATGAGCACCCACAACTGGAGCAGCACGTTGCCGAGCCAGTCGACGAACTTCCCCCAGAGCGAGATGCGGCGGAACGCCGGGTCGCGAAACACCGCGTCCACCGTGCTCCGGATCGTCGAGTCCGGAATCTGCTGGACAGAGGGGAGGATCAGCACGGGATCGCGGGGGAGCCTGAGCGCGTCAGCATGGAGGTGCGGGAAAAGATAGGACGACGGCGGGAGCCCCGCCACGCGCTCACTTCCGGACCACCCCTTCCAGCCCTCCCGCGATCAGCGATGCGATGTTCGCCAGGATGATCGGGCGCAACGCGCCCCCGGGGGAGGCGAGGTACTTGGGCTCCCACACGGGATAGAACCATTGCTTGAAGTCCCGGATCCCCTGGAAGTTGTAGAACCGCTCCCCGTGCCCGTAGATCGCCTTCCCGAGCTGGTTCCAGATCGTCCGCATCGCCGGCGTCGGAAGCCCCGAGAGCGGCGCCATCCCGAGGTTGAACCAGCGGTACCCTTCGCGCTTCCCCCACAGCATGAGCTCCGTGAGGAGGTAGCGCATGATCCCCGGCGGCGCATCGTCCGAGAAGCGCATGAGGTCCACCTCCAGCTCCTCGGAGCACCCCGACGGCCACACGTTCGCGAACGCGACGATCCGCCCCTCCCGGCGCACGAGCGCGACGGGATAGCGGCGCACGTAGTCGGGGTGAAAATAGCCGAGCGAGAACCGCTTCTCGCGCGCCTTCTTCGCGGCGAGCCACGCGTCGGAGATCGCCGCGAGCTCCGGGAGGAGCGCGGCGACCCCGGCCGGCGCGACGACCTCGAAGGTGCATCCGTCCTGCACCGCCTTGCGCCACACGCGGCGCAGGTTGCGCCGTTCAGGGCCATCGAGCGAGAAGGTGGTGAGCGGCACCCGCGCTTCCTCGCCGAGCTTCACGATGCTGAAGCCCAGGTCGAGGTACAGGTAGAGCTGCTCGCGCCCGACCTTGTAGAACACCGGCCACCGCGCGTGCCGGTCGCACAGCTCCGCGAACCGCCGCACGAGCTCCGCGACGTCCTCGGGCGGCGCGACGGGGTCGCCCAGCGCCACGCAGCTCTGCCCGGCGACCCCGTACATCACGAACCCCGTGCCCGCGTCGTTGAGCAGGATCGACTTGTCGCCGAGGAAGACGAGGTGCGCCGACGCCGAGCGCGACGCGGCCACGATCGGCTCGAGGCGCGCGAGCTCCTCCGGCGTCGGGAGGTGCCGCCGCGGGCGCGCGGGGCGGAGGAGCCGCGCGGCCGCCACGATCGTGAGCATCGCCACTACCCCCACCGTCGCGCGGAGGAACCGCGGCGCCTGACCGTGCACCGAGAAGTCCCAGAACAGCTCCCCCCGCACCGCCGGCGCGCCGAACGACACGAGCCCGAGCACGATCGACCCCATGACGACGAGCAGGATCGCCGCGATCCACCCCGGCGTGAACCGCTCCTCGACGAGGCTCGCCGTGCGATCGAAGTACCGTCGGCTCGCCAGCAGCGCGCCGAGCATCACCGAGAGGAGGATCGCTTCCTCGTAGTCGAACGCCTTGAGCAGCGAGAACAGGATCCCCGCGGCGAGGAGCGCGACGGTGAGATGGTACGCCGCGTCGAGCCGACGCTGCAATCCTCGCGCGAGCACGAGCAGCGCCGCGCCGGCGAGGCTCCCGAAGAAGTGGGAGACCTCGATCACCGGGAGGGGGAGAAAGTCGTGCAACCAGCGGAGCCGCCCCGCCTTCGCCGCCGTCGCCCCGGAGAAGAGGAGAATGGTCCCGGCGAGGAACGTCGTGAGCGCGAGCACGCGCGGGACCACGACCGGTGCGACGGCCCCGGTGATCCGCACGAGCCGCCGGAGCGGCTCCTTCTTGCGGAGGAGGAACGCGATCGCGACGAGCACCGCGGCCACGATGCTCGGCACCAGATAGTGCAGGTGGACGATGGTCCTCGGCATCCGCGCGCCGAGCTGGTGCAGCGCGACGCCGGAGCCGTGCAGCACGCCGTGCGGCACTCAGCGCTCCCGCTGGTACGTGGCGCAGACAGAGCGCACCGGGCAGCGCCCGCAGTGCCGGACGCGTGCCGTGCAGATGAGCGCGCCGAGCTCCATCAGCGCCTGGTTGTGCGTGTACGTTGCACGCCCCGTGCGGGGGAGGATCGCTTCCGCGATCTGCCACAACGCCCGCGCCCCCGCCGATGTCTTGGGGTTGAGCCGCGGGGCGAAGACGCGGCGCAGCACGCGGGCCACGTTCGTGTCGACCAGCGGCGCCCGGCGCTCGTACGCGAACGACGCCACCGCCCCAGCCGTGTACGCGCCGATCCCCGGGAGCCGCCGGAGCGCCGCGGGGTCGGCCGGGAGCCTGGCCGGCGCCCCGTCGCACACCACCGTCCGCGCGAGCCGGTGAAGGTTGCGCGCGCGGGCGTAGTAGCCGAGCCCGCTCCACGCCTCCATCACCTGCCGCACCCGCGCGCGGGCCACCGACTCGAGCGTCGGGAACCGCTCCAGGAACTCCGCGTACTTGAGGACCACCCGCGAGACCTGCGTCTGCTGCAGCATCAGCTCCGACACCAGGACGTGGTAGGGATCGCGCGTCCGGCGCCACGGGAGATCACGGTGGTGAACGCGATACCAGGCGCGAAGCTTGCGCCCGAACGCGAGACGCCGCGCGCGGTCGATCGTGGGGGCGCGCGTCACCGGCGGAAAGGAGCGTGGAAAGGCATGAGAGCCGAAGAGGTCGTGGCGAGCGCCGCGGCGCGGCGCATCGGGCGTGGAAACGGGCTGGACTCGCACGTATCGTGGCGATTCCGCCTTCCGGAGGCAATGCCCGCCGCCGCAGGCGCGGGGGGGCGGAGCGTGTTACCTTCTACGAGCACCGGGCATCTACAGCGCGGTGTACGACCGACGTCCGTGTTACCCCGAGTCGCCATCAACGGCCCGCGTCAGGAGTGTCACATGTCGATCCGCCGGACCCCGATCCTCGCCGCCTTCGCCCTCGCGACCGCGAGCGGTGCGCTCCCCGCGCAGGCCGGAATCGTGTACGCCCCTGGAAACCACCAATACCACCTGCTCTCGGTCATCAACCGCGTGCAGGAGGTGCAGGGGCAGAAGTCGGAGTTCAAGATCACCAACGAGCAGCGCCTCTCCGTGCGCATCTCCGCGCACGGGCGCGACACCCTCGACTTCGCCTACACGCTCGACTCGAGCCGGTTGACGTCGGAGCCGCCGGTGCAGCTCCCCGACGTGAGCAAGCTCCAGGGGGTGCAGGTGAGCGGCTCCATGTCCCCCCTGGGGAAGGTCTACGTGGTCCACTCCACCGCTTCGGCCGACGACCCGGACGCGGCGAACCTCATCGAGGGGATGTCCAAGTTCCTCGTCACCCTCCCCAAGGGCGCCAAGGTCGGCTCCACCTGGACCGACACGACGCTCAACTCGGTGAAGCGCGACGGGAACAACCTCGACATGCGCACCATCACGACGTCGAAGATCCTCGGCGACACGATGTACGCGGGCCAGCGCGCCTGGCGCGTGCAGCGCACCTCGGTGCTCCACCTCGAAGGGAACCAGAGCCAGAACGGGCAGGCGCTGCAGGTCGCGGGGGACGGGACCGGCGACGGGATGTACTACGTGAGCACGTCCGGCACCTACCTCGGCTCCTCGGCCACGCAGCGGATGAGCATGAAGATCACCCTCCCCGGCGGCGCCGAGACCGTCCCCGTGACGCAGGTCGTCACGTCGACCGTGGAGCTAGCGAGCACCAAGTAACCGCTGGTCGATCGCCCCCTGGAGGCTCTGCGCGTTCCACGGCGCGTGCCCCTGGGCATCGTTGTCGAAGTAGACGTACACGTCGCGCGCTCCGCCGCTGGCCCACGCGACCAGGCGGTCCGCCCACGCCGCCAGCGCGTCGTCGGTGTAGCCGCTCGCGTGGAGCGCGCGCGAGCCGTCGCCACGCCGGGTAGTCGTAGCCGCTGATCCCCACCCGGATCTCGCCCCGCGGATGTTCATTGCGCATGGCGTGGCGTTCGACAATTTGAATGCCGCGGCCACACGCGCCCGCGCGTCGCCCCCTTCACCCTTCCCCCGTCCCCGATGACCGAGACCGAGCGCATCGAGCGGCTGGAGTCGATCGTCCGCGCGCTGTACCAGCAGGTGGCGGAGCTCCGCGCCGAGGTGGGCGCCTTGCGCAGCGGCGCGCCCGCCCCGGGCTCCTCTCACCCGGCCGACGTGGAGCGAGTCGAGCGGCACGTGGAGCCCACCTCGGCGATCCCCGTACCTTCGGAGCCGGAGTCGGCGCCGCCACCGCCCGAGCCCTCCGCCGGCCCGGCAGGGAGCGAGCCGTACCGGCCGCCCCCGTTCGTGCCGCGCCCCAAGCCGGAGGCGGTCGACCTGGAAGCGCTCATCGGCCGCTACGGGACGATCGCCCTGGCCGCGCTCGCGATCCTCATGGGGGCCGGCGCCTTCCTCACCTGGGCCATCGCGCACGGGCTGCTCGGCCCGGTCCAGCGCGTCATCCTCGGTGCCATCGGCGCGGCGATGCTGGGCGGGGTAGGGGCGTGGCTCCGCGGGCGAGGGACGGTCCGGTTCGGCAACACCGTCCTCGCCCTCGCGCTTGCGCTCGTGCACCTCGACGCGTGGGCCGCGGGCCCGCGTCTCCACGTCGTGTCGCCCACGCTCGCGCTGGCCGCCGCCGCCCTCGCCTCGGTCGCGCTCGCGACGCTGGCGTTGAGCGCGTCCGATGAGTCGCTCTTCTCCGTCGGGCTCGGTGGCGCGCTCCTCGCCCCGTTCGTCACGTCCACCGGAGGCGGGACCGCGCCCATGCTCGCGACCTATGGATGGATCGTGATCGCGGGCGGGATCGCCGCGCTCCGCGAGCGCCAGTGGCGCGTCGCGCTCTTCATCCTCGGCGCGGCGTGCGCGGTGTACGCGGCAGCGGCGGCGGACCTCGCCTCCGCGATGTCCCCCTCCCCCTGGCTCGACCGGCACACGGCCACGCTGTTCGCGCTCGCCTGCGCGGCCGCCGCGCTGCTCTGGGGGGCGCACGCCGTGCGCGCGCGGCTCGCGCTTGCGTTCCTCCTCGTCGCGATGCTCGCCCAGCTCCCGGCCGACACCTCCACCGATCACCTGCGCAGCGCCATCCCGCTCGCGCTCGCGGGGACGCTGCTCGCCTACGCCGCGCTCCGCGCGGGCGTTCCGGCCGGCGAGGTGCCGTGGCGGCTCGCCGGCGCGATGTTCGCCCCGCTCGGTTTCCTCGCCGGCGCGGTCGGCGCGCTCGTGCGCCCCGACACGCCCACCGGCGCGGCGATCGCGGCCGGGTGGACGCTGCTCGCGCTCGCCATGGCCTGGGCCGACGACGAACGTCGCGGGCTCCACCTCGCCGCCGCGGCCTTCGCGAGCGGCGCCGGGGTGTTC
>JADGGM010000202.1 GCA_019689955.1 Gemmatimonadaceae bacterium | reverse complement strand
GCCGGGGATCTGGGCGGCGGGGGACATCACGACCTACCCGGGAAAGCTCAAGCTGATCGCGACGGGGTTCAGCGAGGCGGCGATCGCCGTGAACCAGGCGGTGCACTGGATCTACCCGGAGAAGAAGGTCGCCCCGGGGCACAGCTCGAACATGGCGGTGTTTGGGCAGAAGGACGACTGACGGGCCGGGGGGAGGGGCGCGGGCGCCGCGTCACGGCACCGCCCGCAACGGCGCGCGCAGCACGTACCGCGCGTCGGCGCGTCGCATGACGCGGTCCATGTCCCCGGCCCACGCGGTGGGGACGACGACAATCACCGCCGATGCGCCCGGCGACAGCACGCGCTCGATGGCATCGACGTCCGCCGGGGCGATCCCCGCGTCCCGTCCGGCGGCGTAGCCGGCCGTGTCGTCGCCGGTGACGGTGTGGCCGAGGAGCGCGATGGCGCCGGCGACCGCGGTGCCGGCCGGGTTGGTGCCGAGGCTGTCGTTCATCTTCTCGCCGCGGAGCTCCACCGTGACCGAACCACTCGGGTCCTCCGAGACCACGGCGTAGGATTCGACGGAGCTCGCGCGCGGGGGCGCGAGGATGGTGTCCACCGCCTGGGCCGCTGCCTCGCGGTCCGGGAACACGCCGACGATGAGTGTCAGGCCGGCCGTGTCCTGTGCGCCGCTGAGCGGCGCAGCGCCCGCGCGCGCCGCCGCGACGACGATCGTGGCAGCCCCAGCCGCCGCCCGCCCGATACTGCGGAGGCGTGGTGACGGATGTGTGCTCATGACTCCTCCAATCGATGATCCCCGCGTGCGAGCGCTCACGGCGCCGGCCGTGGAGACCTGCGCACATGGCGGGCCGTGGTGCAGGGCGATGGGGGAGGGGCGCGCGTCAGCCCGATTCGATCGTGGCGAGGGCGGCCTGAAGATCGGCTACGTCGCGCTCCGCGCCGATGTCGGTGGCGAGGCTGAGGCCACGCTCGTAGCAGCGGCGCGCGGTCTTCACGTCGCCGCGGCGCGCGTGCAGATCGCCCATGAGCCGAAGGCACTCGATCTCGCGCCACCGATTCCGTGATGCGGTGAAGAAGCCGAGTGCGGAGGCGGCGAGCGTCTCGGCCTCGGGATCGGCATCCGCCGCCGCGAGCGCCGCGGCGTGGTTGAGCGTCGCGAGCGCGACGAGATCCGCATCGCCGAGCACCCGCGCGAGCGACACCGCCTGCTCGAGCGCCGTGAGCGCGGCCGGGAGATCGCCCAGATCGAGCGCCGCGCGACCCATGTTGTTCAGCGCGAACGCGCGCCCGAGCTCGTAGCCCGCCGCATCGAAGCACGCCGCCGACTCGGTGAAGTACGCGAGGGCCCGCGCGTAGTCCTTGGAATCTGCCGCGATCCCGCCGAGGTTCTGCAGCGCGACGCCGCGCAGGCGCTGGTCATCGGTGAGCGCGAGGATACGCTCGAGGTGCGCGCGCGCTTCGTCGAACGAACCGCGACTCTGGTGCACGGCCGCGAGCGCGTTCAGCGCTTCGCCGTAGCGGAGCGAGAGTCCCGCGCGCTGGGCGATGGCCGCGCTCCGCTCCGCGGCGTCGAGCGCCGCGTCCCACGCACAGAGGCGACGATGCACGTGCGCGCTGCGCCACAGCGCTTCGGCGGCCACAGCGGGATCCGGATCGCGCGCGGCGATGTCGAAGTACTCGAGCGCGCGGTCGAAGAGACCAGCGTTCTCGCAGCGCACCCCTTCGGCCAACGGGTCGCGCGGTGTCAACGGCGGGTCATCGACCTGGCGGTTCATCCCACTCGATTGCACGACGGTCTCCGAATCCTGAAGGGTGTAACATAATGTATCCAAATCTTGTCGCGTCGTTGTTGGCGATGGCGCATTTGCGCTATTGCGTCACCTCGGCGCCGCGCCTAGAGTGAGCTCCACGCTGGCGCTCGTCTTGCTATCGAACCCAGCGTGTGGCCTCGGCAGTTCCGCCGGACCGCGCGAACGCCTCTCTTCACAGGCAGGGTGCGTATGCGTTCTCTCATTCGGTACGGCCTCGGAGCGAGCCTCATCACCGTCGCGTTGGTCGCCTGCAATGATGCAGCGACCGGTCCCCGCTCCACCACCACCCCCCTCGTCTCGGCCGACGTCATCGTGCAAGGCTCCGTGGCGTTCGTCGGTTGTCCGCAAGACACGACGCTCGTCGGACATGCGGTGATCGGGCCCCAGGGTGGAACGCTGTCGGTCGGCGACTCGCGGATCGACATCCCGGCCGGCGTGCTCACGGAAGATACCCCGTTCACGATGACCGTTCCCGCGGGGAGCCTCATCCGGGTCGACGTCTCCGTGGATGGCGTCGCGCACTACCAGTTCTCGGCGCCCGTGTCGATCACCATCGGGTACTCGCGCTGCCGGATGCGCGTGCTCTCGCTGTCGCCGTACACCGCGTGGTACATCGACTCGAACACGCTCCTCCCCATCGCGCCGATGGGAGGCGATGACAACCGCAGCGACTACAGCCTGACCTTCACGACGAATCATCTCTCCGGGTACGCGATCGCGTACTGAGCGTGACGCCGTTCGGGTGTGGGGTGGGGGAGATGAGGGCGCGGCATGCGAGGCGCCCTTCCAGGATGATGCTGTGCTCGATTCGGATGGGCCGCGATCTCCAGGGATCGCGGCCCTTGTACGTTTTGCATGGTCGTCCATGCATCAGCGAGCGGTGGACGTGGACGGCTCCTCACCAAGCGCTTTCTTCTTTTTCATAGTGCGGGTCAACGCCGCGCCCGCGCCAGACCGGCCGGGCGCACGACGCCATCCACCGGCGTTCCGCGGCTTCACCGCGTCCGCGCTCGCGCGGCGGTGATGGCGGCGCTCGTGCGGTGCGGGATCGAGCGGGCTCGGCGGTGCGTCACTCGTATGTCACCCGCGGGTCCGCGGCGGCGTACACGAGGTCGGTGATGAGGTTCACGAGGACGAACACGACGCTCAGGAAGAGCACCGACCCCTGGATCGCGGGGAGGTCGCGGCGGCTGATCGCGTTCACCACGTAGCGGCCGAGCCCCGGCCAACTGAAGATCGTCTCGGTGAGGATGCTGCCGGTGAGGTAGTAGCCGAAATCGAGGCCGAGGACGGTGATCACCGGGATGAGGGCATTGCGCAGCGCGTGGCGGCCGAGGACGACGCGCTCGCGGAGCCCCTTGGCGCGTGCGGTGCGGATGTAATCGCCGCCGAGCACCTCGAGCATGGCGGAGCGGGTCATGCGCGCGAGGAAGGCGATCGAGCGGGAGCCGAGCGCGAGGGCGGGGAGGACCAGGTAGCGTACGTGGCCGAACCCCGACGGGGGGAGCCAGCGGAGGATGACCGCGAAGACGAGGATGAGGATCAGCCCGACCCAGTAGACCGGGGCGGAGATCCCCACGTAGGTGAGCGCCATGGCGATCCGGTCGAACCACCCGCCGGGGCGCGCGGCGCTGGCGACCCCGATGGAGATCCCGGCGATGGCGGCGAGGCACATGGCGGCGGCCGCGAGCTCGAGGGTCTTGGGGAAGCGCTCGCGGATGTCGCGGAGGATCGGGCGGCCGGTGATGTACGAGCGTCCGAGGTCCCCGCGGAGGGCGCCGCCGGCGTAGTGGGCGAACTGGTTGGGGAGGGGCTCGTCGAGGCGGAGCTCCTTCCGGAGCCGGGCGATGGTGGCCGAATCAGCGCGCTCCCCCACCATCTCGAGCACCGGGTCCCCCGGGGCCACGTAGAGGAGGGCGAACACGACGACGAGCACCCCCACGAGCGTGGGGATCGCCAGGAGGAGCCGGCGGGCGAGGAAGGAGAGCATCCGCCGCGCCTACGGGGCGCTCGCTCCGGGGACCCCGCCGCTCGCGATCGAGACGGTGGTCAAACGCTGGCCGTTGAAGACGGCGGGGATCTCGTACCCCTGGATCCACGGCTGCACGGCGTAGAGCTCGTTGTAGAAGAACAGGTAGATCATCGGCGCGTCGAGGAACGCGAGCGAGTCGGCCTGGCGGTAGAGCGCGGCGCGGCGGGCGTCGTCCTGCGTGGTGCGGGCCTCGTTCACGAGGCGGTCGACGGCGGGGTTCTCGTAGAACGAGACGTTTCCACCGACCCCGCGGTTGGCGCCGTGGAGGAGGGGGTACAGGAAGTTCTCGGCGTCGGGGTAGTCGGCGTACCAGTCCTTGAGGCTGAGGTCGGTTTGCCCCGCGCGGGCTGCCTCGCGGGCGGAGGAGTTGTCGCGCTGGACGATCTTCGTGCGCACGCCGACGGCGGCGAGGTAGCCCTGGATCGCCTGGGCGACCCGCTGGAAGGTTTCGTCCTGCCCGACCCAGAGCTCCACGTCGATCCCGTTCGGGTGCCCCGCGGCGGCGAGGAGGCGGCGGGCCTTGGCGGGATCGTAGCCGTAGGGGCGGCGCGTGGTGTCGGCCCCGTCGAGCGTCGGGGGGATCACCCCGGCGGCGAGGCGCCCGCGTCCGCCGATGAGGTGGTCGACGATCGCCTGGACATCGACCGCGTAGTTGAGCGCCTGGCGCACGCGCGCGTCGGCGAGGGGGCCGCGCGTGGTGTTGATGGCCACGTACCAGAGGCGGAGCGCCGGGGCGGAGACGAGGAGCGCTTTCTTCTCGTCGGTGCGCTCCCACTGCTCCGTCTGGGCCTCGGGGACGTAGAGCAGGTCCACGTTCCCGCTCTCGAACTCCGCGACCGCGGTGCTCGGCTCCGGGATGATGCGGATCATGAGGGAGTCCGCGCGCGGCGGGCCCCCCCAGTAGTGCGCGTTCCGGGCGAGGAGGATGTAGTCGTCGTGCTTCCAGCGGGCGAAGGTCCAGGGGCCGGTGCCGACCGGGTGCTCGCCGAAGTCCGCCGGGGTGGAGTCCGGGACGATCGAGGCGACCGGCATGGCGAGGAGCTTGGGGAAGACGGCGAGCGCGGTATCGAGGGTGATGCGGACCGTGCTGTCGTCGAGGGCGGTGAGCCCGCGGATGGTATTAGCCTTGCCGTCGGCGAAGGCGCGCGCGCCGGCGATCGGGTAGAGCGGCCACCCGCGCCCCCCGCGGGTGCGGGGATCGAGGACGCGTTGGAAGCTCCGGACGACCTGCGCGGCGCGGAGTGGCGAGCCGTCGTGGAACCGCACGCCCGAACGAAGGTGAAAGGTGTATACCTTTCCATCGGGCGAGACCTCCCACCGTTCGGCGAGCGCTGGCTCGAGCTTGGCGTCGGGGGAGAAGCGCGTCAGCCCCTCGAAGAGGTACGAGACGGCGCGTCCCGTGGGGACATCCGTCGAGAGGGCGGGGTCGAGCGATCGCGGGTCGTAGCGATCGCGCGAATCGATGAAGGTGTGCCGGTGCGGAGACGAGTCCCCGCCGCGGCAGGCGGCGAGGGCGACCACCGCGGCGAGGAGCAGGCGACGCCGGGGCATGGAGCTTGGGGGAAAAACGTGACGGCAAACGAAGGGCGCGCTGACGAGAATGTTGACAGCGCGGCTCAAACGAGTGAACTTACCGGGCCTCAAGTGAAGCGTCAATCGTGAGTTACGTCCTGTGCGTCGACGACCACGAGGACATGCGCCTGATGGTGCGCGAGGTCCTCGCCTCGGCGGGGCATGAAGTAGACCTCGCGCCCGACGGGCTGTCGGCCCTCGCGTCGATTCAGGAGCGCGAGCCTGATCTCCTCGTGCTCGATCTCGTCATGCCCGGCATGTCGGGGATCGACGTGTGCCGCGCGGTGAAGCGCAACCCGTTCACGGCGCGGATCCCCGTGCTCATGCTCACCGCGCGCGGCGACGTGGAGCACAAGGTGGAGGCGTTCGAGGTCGGGGCCGACGACTACCTGGCGAAGCCGTTCGACCCGCGGGAGCTCCGGGCGCGCATCGTGGCGTTGCTCCGGCTCGTGCGTCGAGAGGGAGACAGGAATCCGACGAGCGGGTTGCCGGGGGGGAAGGCGATCGAGGACGAGATCTCGCGCCGTGCGGAGCAGCGCGAGCCGTTCGGGGTCTGCTACATCGATCTCGACAACTTCAAGCCGTTCGCGGACACCTTCGGCTTCAGCGTCGCGGACATGGTGATCCGGGACATGGGGCAGGCGATCCGGAGCGCGGTGGAAGCGGTGGGGACGCCGCGCGACTTCGTCGGGCACATCGGGGGGGACGACTTCATCGTCGTCTCGTCGGCGGAGGACGCGGAGGCGATCGCGCGCGAGTGTTCGGCGCGGTTCGTGGGGGTGGCCACGCGGGCGGTCGGGGAGGAGGCGGTGCGGCGCGGGCACTTCATGGGGAT
>JADGGM010000201.1 GCA_019689955.1 Gemmatimonadaceae bacterium | reverse complement strand
GGCCCCATCCACACCCGCCGGCCCGCGCGCCATCCCCCGCCACCCGCGGCGATGCGCGCCGGCCAACGGCCATACCGACACCCTCAACTCTCTCACAGCGAGGAGGCTCGATGCGCGGAGCGTTCGTCTTGTTGGCACTGCTCGCCCTCGCGACGGCCGCACGGGCGCAGGACCCCGGCGTTTCCGTCCGACCGTTCGATCAGAAACAGGGCGGCAGCCCGAACGTCCACATGCTCGGCCACGTCGTCACCCACCCGGGCGCCTGGAAGGCCGCCGACATCGAGATCGAACAGGACCCCGGCCGGCCCTACGTCTACGTCTCCGGCTTCGTCAACTTCGACACGCAGATCTACGACATCCGCGACCCCGCCCACCCGAAGAAGCTCCTCGACTGGACGATCGAGAACCCGGAGCTCCACCGCGGGATCGGCGCCATGGACGGGAAGTACTTCAAGATCAACGGCCGCTACTACTACGCCCAGTCCTTCCAGTTCATGCAGGGGAGCCCCGACGCGGACCTCGGCGCCGTCATCTTCGACGTCACCGGCCTCCCCGACCCGTCGACGGTGAAGGTCGTCGCGCGCATCCGCTACCCGCAGTCCCCCGGCGGCTTCCACAACACCTTCGCCTACAAGCACTCGGACGGCCGCGTCCTCTACTTCGCCACCGTGAACCAACCCAAGGCGCTGGTCTACGATCTCGGCAAGATCGTCAGCGGCGCCGACTCGAGCACGTGGCTCATCGGCGAGGTGCCGAACCCGACGCCGTTCCGCCAAATCGGCGCCGGCGGCTATCACGACTTCTACGTCGGCTACGATCCGGCCACGCACCAGGACAAGTTCTACGGCGCCGGGCTCGGCGGATACTCGGTCTGGGACGTCACGCACCCCGAGGCACCGAAGCAGCTGTTCACGATCACGGGGCTCGGGCTCGACATCGCCCACACCTTCACCCCGTCCCCCGATGGCCA
Source organism: Gemmatimonadaceae bacterium (assembly GCA_019689955.1). GTDB lineage: Bacteria > Gemmatimonadota > Gemmatimonadetes > Gemmatimonadales > Gemmatimonadaceae > JADGGM01. The sequence goes on along the minus strand of JADGGM010000201.1, from coordinate 5,293 downwards.
CTACGCGGTCACGGAGACGGAGTACCAGTACACGCCCCTCCGCATCTGGGACCTCTCCCCGGCGCAGCAGGGGAAGACGCAGAACCTCGACCTCCCGATCAGCGCCTGGACCGCGGACTGGCGCGACCTCTCGCACAACCACGAGGTCCGCTGGCCGTACGTGTTCGTCTCGGCGTACGAAGACGGCCTGCAGGTGTTCGACCTGACGGACCCGAAGCACCCGAAGACCGTCGGTCACTACTTCACGTGCGGCTGCGAGCACGAGCACGGCTTCGGCGGCACCCCGGACAACGGGTGGCAGAGCACCACGAGCGTCGAGCAGGGGGCGTTCGGGGTGGACGTGCGCAACTCCGACGGGCTGGTCGTGCTCTCCGACATGCGTAGCGGGCTCTGGGTGTTCCGCGTGGATGGCTTCAAGGGGTGGAACGGCCACGACCACGGGATGCCGAACATCTCGAGCGTCCAGGACTACGATCACGGCCCGGACGGCGCGCCCAAGACCACCGCGAGTGCGACGGGCACCGGGGCCGGGGCGTCGAGGCGGTGAGGCGACCGGATACGCGTGCGCGCGGCGGCGCGGCGCGGCGCGCGGCGATCGTGCTCGCGCCGCTCGTCGCCGCCATGCTGCTCGCGGCCGCGGGGCCGTTCGACATTCCGTTGTTCGCCACCCCGAAGGCCCCGACGGCGAACGGGCACGCACGGCTGGTGTACGCGCCCTCCCCCTTCGGGGTCGCGGTGACGGCCGACGGGCGCGCGATCTACGATGTGCAGATCACCGCCGCGGGGCTCCCGGCGCCGTCCACGCTCGGCGCGTTCACGTCATACGTAGCATGGGGCGTGACGCCCGATCTGAGCCAGTGGCGCCGATTGGGCCCCGTGCGGAACGGCACCAGCACGGTAGGGCCCGTGGACTTCAACAAGTTCCTCCTCGTGATCACCGCAGAAGCAGACTCCGCCCCCGCGTCACACGCGGGGCCGACGGTGCTGCACGGCACGTCGCCGAGTGGGTGGCTCCAGTCGTTCCTCACGCACCCCCTGTTTCGCGGAGTGTCGCAGTGACCAGGGTATGCGGAGCGATGGTCCTCGCGGCCATCATCTGCGCCGCACCGCTCGCGGCGCGGGCGCAGCAGGCGCCGCCCTCGCCACGGAACGAGCCGCCCGCGGCGCCCCGCGGGCACGACATGCATGACATGCACGGCATGTCGGACACGACCGCCGATTCGGCCAAGCGGCCGGCGGCGGCGGGATCGATGGCGATGCCGGGGATGCACGACGGCATGGCGATGCCGATCCCGATGCCCAAAGGGATGCCGATGATGCCCGGGCTCGTGGGGCTCGTCCCGCCGGTGACCCCCTTTCTCCCCGGCGCCGGTGTGGACCCGGCACGGCTCCCGGAGGCGAAGCCCGCCGAGCTCACGCCGTTGAAGGACGGCGACACGCTCGACCTCAACGCGACCATGGTGCGGCGCACGCTCAAGGGGCGCGCGGTCGTGATGTACGGCTTCAACGGCCAGGTGCCGGGGCCCCTCATCCGCGTTCCACAGAACGCGACAATCACGGTCCGCTTTCACAACCGCATCGACCTGCCGAGCGCGGTCCACTGGCACGGCGTCCGGCTCGACAATCGCAGCGACGGCGTCCCGGGAGTGACGCAGGAGGCGGTGGCGCCGGGAGGGAGCTTCGTCTACCACGTCCATTTCCCCGACGCGGGGCTGTACTGGTATCACCCGCACGTGCGCGAGGACATCGAGCAGGCGATGGGGCTCTTCGGCAACCTGCTCGTCGATGCGCCGGACCCGGAGTACTACTCGCCGGCCAACCGCGAGCAGGTGCTGATCCTCGACGATCTCCTCGTGAACGCGGACACACTGGTCTCGTTCGGCAAGGAGGGCCCGGACTTCGCGCTCATGGGGCGGGTGGGCAACCTGCTCCTCGTGAACGGGGAGCCGCGCTACACGTTACGGGTGAAGATGGGAGAAGTGGTCCGGTTCTATCTCACCAACGCGTCGAGCGCGCGGACGTACAACCTCTCCTTCGGGAGCGCGGCGATGAAGGTCCTCGCCTCGGACGTGAGCCGGTTCGAGCGGGAGGAGTGGGTGCGGAGCGTGGTGCTGGCGCCCGCGGAGCGCTACATCGTGGAGGTCCGCTTCGATCGCCCGGGGCGCTACGCGCTGGTGAACGCCGTGCAGGCAATCAACCACTACCGGGGCGAGTTCGAGCCGGAGGTGGACACGCTCGGCATGGTGACGGTCGACTCGGCGCCGGCCACGCCGGACTACGGGCGCCAGTTCGCGACGCTGCGCGCGAACGCTGCCGTCTCGCGCGACATCGATCGCTACCGGCCGTACTTCGACAAGGCGCCGGACAAGCAGTTGACGCTCACGGTGCGGACGAACGCGCTCCCGCTCGCTACGGTGCAGTTCATGACGATCGACACGGCGTACTACGCGCCGGTCGAGTGGGTGGACGGGATGCCGGACATGAACTGGCTCTCCACCAGCGCGCAGGTGCAGTGGATCATTCGCGACGATGCCACGGGGAAGGAGAACGTGGACATCGACTGGCACGTCGCGCAGGGCTCGGTGGTCAAGCTGCGGATCGTCAACGACCCGAAGTCGTTTCATCCGATGCAGCACCCGATCCACCTGCACGGGCAGCGCATGCTCGTGGTGGCGCGCGACGGGGTGGCGACGCGGAACCTGGTGTGGAAGGACACGGCGATCATCCCGGTGGGCTCGACGGTGGACCTGCTCATCGATGCGTCGAACCCGGGGGATTGGATGTTGCACTGTCACATCGCCGAGCATCTCGGTGCCGGGATGATGACGGTGCTGCACGTGGATCCGCCATCCGGAGCGCGGCGCAAGTAACGACCGGACCCGGGCGTGCCCGCTGCGCGGGCGCGGAGTGACGGCACGCCCGAGTGTGGCGGCCTGCCGCGGGCGGGCCTATCATAGTCTGTCCCCTCCTCGGTCTCTGCGCATGCTCGCCGAGCAAAGCGTCGTCTGCCCCGTTCTGATCGGGCGCGCCGCCCCGTTGTCCGCGGGGCTCCACGCGCTCGAGCGCGCGCGCGGCGGGCACGGCGGCACGTTCCTCATCTCGGGTGAGGCTGGGATCGGCAAGTCGCGCCTCGTGCGCGCCATGGCCGAGCGTGCCGCGACGACCGGCTTCGTCACCCTCCAGGGCGCCTGTTTCGAGGCCGATCGCGCGCATCCCTACGCGCCCCTCCTCGACCTCGTGCGCGTCCTGTCGACCACGACCTCCCCTGCCCTGGCCGCGCACTACCTCGCCCCCGCCGCGGCCGAGCTGGTGACGCTCTTCCCCGAGCTGCGGTCGATCTTCCCCGAAGCGCAGCCGCGCCCGGCGCGGGATCCGGAGGAGGACCGCCGGCGTCTCTTTCACTCGTTCGCCGAGGCCATCCACGCGCTCGCGCGCGTGCAGCCGCTGCTCCTGGTGATCGAGGACGTGCACTGGAGCGACGACGCGACGCTCGACCTCGTGCTCCACCTCGCGCGTCACCTGGGCGCGCAGCCGATCGCGCTCGTGCTCACCTTTCGCAGCGACGAGATCGGGCCGCGGCTCGCCAAGCTCCTCGCGGACTTCGATCGCGCGCGGTGCGCGTCCGAGGTCGCCCTCCGTCCGCTGGACACGGCGGAGATCTCGGACATGCTCCGAGCGATCTTCGGCGCGGAGGTGGCGTTCGAGCCGGCGTTCGTCGCGGGGCTTCACGGCCTCACCGAGGGGAACCCGTTCTTCGTCGAGGAGATGCTCAAGGCGCTCCTCGTCGCCGGTGATCTCGAGCGCGCAGGGGGGATCTGGCGCGCGCGCCCGCTCGAGCACGTGCGCGTCCCGCGGACCGCCACCGAGGCGGTGGGGCGCCGGCTGGCCCGGCTCAGCGCGGCGGCACGCCAGGTCGCGGCGGTCGCCGCGGTGGCGGGGCGCCGGTTCGACTTCGGGTTCCTCCAGGAGCTCACGCGCCACGACGAGACGGAGCTCCTCGCGCTGGTCAAGGAGCTCGTCGCCGAGCAGCTCGTGGTCGAGGAGTCCGCGGACCGGTTCGCCTTCCGCCACGCGCTCACGTGCGAAGCGATCCGCGTCGGGCTCCTCGCGCGCGAACGGGTCGCGCTGCACCGGGCCATCGCGTCGGCGCTCGAGGCGCGGTCCGGCGGCGACACGGACGACGTCGACGGCGAGCTGGCGTATCACGCGTTCGAGGCGGGGGACTGGGAACGCGCCCGGCGCTCCGCGCTGCGCGCCGCGGCGCACGCGGCGCGGCTCTGCGCGCCGCGTGAGGCGCTGCAGCACCTCGAGCGCGCCGCCACCGCCACCGAGAACACCGGCCAAGGCCTCGACCCGCCGCTCCTCCTCGCCCGCGGGCGCGCGCACGAGACGCTCGGCGCCTTCTCCGGCGCGAACGACGACTTCACCGCCGCGCTCCGCACCGCGCGCGCCAGCGGCGACACGCGCGCCGCGTGGGAAGCGCTGCACGCGCTGGGGATGCTCTGGGCGGCCCGCGACTACGCGAGCGCCGGCCGGTTCCGGCGCGAAGCGCTCGACGCGGCGCGCGCGATCGGCGACCCGACGCTCATCGCGCGTAGCCTGAATCGCGTCGGGAACTGGCACGTCAACCGCGAGGACCCGTACTCGGGGATCCCGTACCACGAGGAAGCGCTGGCGATCTTCGAGCGGGGCGACGACCAGCGCGGCGTCGCCGAAACGGTCGACCTGCTGGCCATGGCGTACCACATCGCCGGGAACGAGGACCGGGCGGTGCAGCTCTACGAGCGTTCCATCGCGCTCTTCACCGCGCTCGGCGACCGGCGCGGGCTGGCGAACGCGCTCGCCGTGCTCCTCGTGTGCGGGCCGAGCCAGCACGCCAGCGCCGGCCCGGTGTGCGCGGGGGCGCAGACGGCGGAGCTGCTGGCCACCGAGCGCCCGGTGCGCCTCGTGACCGAGATCGGGTGGCGCGCGGGCGAGGCGTTCACGCGCTACCTGGTCGCCGACTGTCTCGCCTGGCGCGGCGAGTACGCGCGCGCGCTGCGCCTCGCGCGCGAGTCGCTGTCCATCGCGCAGGAGATCGAGCACCTCGAGTGGCAGTGCGGTGCGCGCCGCGTGCTCGGCGCCATCGCGCTCGACCTGTGCGCGCTGGACGATGCGGTCGCGCAGCTCGATGGGGCGCACGCCATCGCGCGGCGGCTCGGCTCCGCCACCTGGACGCGCTGGACCGGGGCGCCGCTCGCGATCGTCGGCGGGCGCCCGGGGGGCCCCCTCCCCCCCCGCGCCGTCCGCGGGG
>JADGGM010000200.1 GCA_019689955.1 Gemmatimonadaceae bacterium | reverse complement strand
GGTGTGGGTCGGGCTGTGGCACCCGAATCTGACGGCTCCCATGGGCTTTCCCGGGGCGCCGGCGGCCTTCGCGCAAGTGGCCCGGCGGGTGGTGGAGCAGGAGCCGTTCGTGGCTCCCGTGGCGCGCCTGGTGGCCTGGCGGGCGGCGCGGAGGGGGGTGCGGGCATCCAAGGTGCTCCCGGACGGCTCGGTGCTCGTCCAGGCCCCGGCGGCGCCAGGCGAGACGATCGGGCTCGAGGACGGCACCGGGCGGCCGGCCGAGCGAGCGTTGCCCGGGTGAGCCGGGGGCTGAACCGTCGCAGCCGGCGGTAGAGCCGGCGCAGCCGAGGTGCGGCTGGCGAACCATTGCGACCCAGCCGCTGCGACCCGGCCGCTGCGACCCGGCTACCGCGCCTGGCTTCCGCTGCCGAGCTACCGCGACCGAGCCCGTGGGACCGATCTACTACCGATACCGAACCACCGGTACCGATACCGAACCACCGGTACCGATACCGAGCCACGGGCACCGATACCGAGCCACTGGTACGGATACTGAGCCACCGCGACTACCGGCGATACCGAGCCACTGCGACCAAGCTCCTGTGGCTGGGCCTCCGCGGTCGAATCGCCGCAGTCGAATCGCGCCGGTCAAATCCCGATAGTCAATCGCCGCAGTCAAACCGCGCTGCAGTCAAATCGCCGCCGACGAATCGCCATAGCCGAGCCGGCTGCGGCCCACCGAGTTGGGGGCCCGAGCAAGGCGGTGGGGGCGTGGCGATCGGCCTGGGACTTAGTTCGTATAAGATAGATTATGTAAACTAGACCCCGTGGGAAAATGTGGAAAACGGGACGAGACCCGTTCCCCACTTACGCTGCAACTCGTTGTCGAACATGTTCTTAGGCAGGATCTCGGGCGCGACCTCGCGCTACGCGTCGCCGAGCTCGCCCGTGAAGACCAGCCGAGCCTCGCCGCGCAGCGTCGGACACCAATCCGCGTCGTGCCGGCGCAGGCGGACGGACACCTGGCGGCCGGAGCGCGTGACGAGCGTCGTGTCGAGCCCGGACTGCCCCCAGGTGCACAGGAGGATCGCCGAGGCGATCGCACCCGTGCCGCACGCCAGCGTCTCGGCCTCCACCCCCCGCTCGTAGGTGCGGATCGACCACGTCCCGTCCTCCCGCCGGGAGACGAAGTTCGCGTTCGCCCCGTGCGGCCGGACCGCCGGGTGCAGCCGGAGCGCTCGCCCCCGCCCCATCACGTCGATCCGCCCCACGTCCTGGCAGAGCACCACGAGGTGCGGCACCCCGGGGATCGCGTAGCCGATCCGCTGCTCCCCTTCCTGGAGCTCGATCGCGACGTCGGAGCGCACCTCGTGCACCGGCGCCATGTCGACCTCCGCGCTCGCGCCGACCATCCGCGACGTGACGATCCCGGAGTCGGTCTGGACGCGCATCCCCTCGCGCGGCCCCGCGCCGAGGTCCGCGGCCAGCCGGGTCACGCACAGCGTGGCGTTCCCGCACATCGCCGCGCGAGAACCGTCGGCGTTGAAGTAGCGCATCCGGAAGTCGGCCGCCTTCTCCGTGGCCGGCTCGATGAACACGAGGCCGTCAGCCCCGACCCCGGTCCCGCGCGCGCAGAGCGCCTGGATCACCACCGGATCGTCGATCGCCCCCGCGGGCTCGGTCCGGGCGTCGAACACCACGAAGTCGTTCCCGGAGCCGCTCATCTTGAAGAACTGGCGCGTGGTCATCAGATCCGTCCCGTCAGCGCCCACCAGCGGAGCCGCCACACCATCCACACGGCCTCCCGCACGATCTTCTTCGACATCTTGCTCTCCCCCTCGGTCCGGTCCACGAACACGATCGGGATCTCCGTGATCCGGAACCCCTTCTTCCACGCCCGGAAGCTCATCTCGATCTGGAACGCGTACCCGTTCGAGCGCACCCGGTCCAGGTCGATCGCCTCCAGCACGGACCTGCGAAAGCACTTGAAGCCGCCTGTGGAATCCTCGACGGGAAGCCCAGTTACGACTCTCGCATAAATGTTCGCGAAATAGCTGAGGAGGAGCCGCGTCATCGGCCAGTTCACGACCGTCACCCGCCCCTTCCGGTAGCGCGAGCCGAGCACCAGGTCCGCGTCGCGGATCGCCTCGAGGAATTGCGGGAGGTGGTTGGGGTCGTGCGAGAAGTCGGCGTCCATCTCGAAGACGTAGTCGTAGCCGCGCTCCACGGCCCAGCGGAACCCCGCCAGGTAGGCCGTGCCGAGCCCCATCTTCCCGGGGCGATGGAGCGTGTGCACCCGCGGGTTCGCGGCCGCGATGTCGTCGACGATCCGGCCGGTGCCGTCCGGCGAGTTGTCGTCGACGATCAGCATCTCGAGGCGCGGGTCCTTGCACAGGACCGCGTCGATGAGCCGGGTGATGTTCTCCCGCTCGTTGTACGTCGGGACGATGACCAGTGCCCGTTCAGCCACGTGCGCTCTCCTCCTCCCCATGCCCCTGGCGCCGTCCCACGACGAGCCCTGCGATCAGCAGCGCCAGCGCGATCAGGGTGGCGACGAGCGTGATCCTCTTCCCGTGCTCGAAGGTCCTGCTGCGGTAGGTGAGATCGATGGTCCGCGCTCCGGCGGGGAGCGCGACGCCGATCAAGGTGTAGTCCGCTCGTCCGACCGTGGCCGGCTTTCCGTCCGCGGTCGCCTCCCACCCCGGATAGTAATTCTCGGACACCACCAGCGCCGCCCCGTCGGGCGCGGGGCGGTCGAGCTGCACGGTGATGTGCCCGGGATCGTACCGCGTGACGGCCGCGCGGATGGGGAGCGGTGCCGGGAGCGTCTGCACCTGGACGCCCTTCACCTTGGCGGAGGTGTCGAATAGCGCTGCCGTGGCCGGATCGAACTTGGGGTTGAGCACGGTGGCGAGCACGGGGCCGTCAGCGGCGGTGACGATCACGGGGGTGACCCAGGCGGGGGGATTGTCCCCCGGGAGCCCGAAGAGGTACAGGGGTGTCCCCTGGGCATCGTTCACGGGGCCGAGGATCTTGCGCACGCCGGGGATCGGGAGGTCCGGGCGGTTGGTGAGGACGTACTTCACGTTCTCGAGCCGCCAGAAGTTGGGGTTCCCGAGGACGCGCTGGAGCTGCCCTTCCATCCCCCCTTCGGCAAAGCCGTTCAGCACCTGGTAGCGGCCGAGCTCGTTCCCGTGGTACCCGGTCACCTGGCGGATGCGGTGGACCATGAGGGCGTCGCGGCCGAGGAACGGATCGCTCGGCGGGCCGGCGTTGGCGAGCATGACGGAGTACACGCGCCCCGGCTCCTTCGCGTCCTGCGCCTTGATGTAGTCCACGGCGGGGTTCGACGCGTACGCGACCTTCGCCGGCGGCGACGACGACCAGTAGAATCGCTCGATGGTCCAGAGGTCGACGGCGCCGATGATGACGAGCGCCCACCCGGCGGCCGCCGCGGGGATCCGGTCGGTGAGGAACAGGACCATCACCGCCGCGCCGAGCACGACGAAACCGAGGGACCGCAGCGCGCCCATCGTCATCGCGCTCTTGTTGGCGTAGATCAACTCGGCCGCGTCGGCGTTGATCGTGAGGCTCAGGTTCGTGAGCGCGCCCGAGGCGGCGAGGATCGCGACCACTGCCCCGCCGATGAGCCACCCGACGGCGTACTTCGTCGTGACCTTGCGCGCCAGGAGGCGCTCGGTGCCGTAGGCGGCGAGGATCGCGACGCAGAAGGTCGTGATGTAGAAGATCGTGCTCGGCGCGCGGAAGAACTTGCTCCCGGGGACGAGCGCGTAGACGAGGTGGTAGAACGGCGTGTACCCGCCGAGCGCCCAGAGGAGCGTCACGATCCCCACGCCGATCCAGAAGCGCACGAAGCCGCTCCACCTGGCGACGCCGAGCCCTGCCCCGGCGAGCATCAGGATGACGACGCCGATGTATTCGCTGTGGAAATGAATCCCGTTGCGTCCCCAGTAGGCATTGAGGAGCCCGGAGAACTGCGGGAGGTAGGTGTTGATCAGCTCTTCCGGCGGGAAGGAGAACTGGATCGCCGCCTGGTACCCCTGCCCCCCGGCGCGCGGTGACCACGGTGTGTACTCGGCCACCGGCAGGAACTGCACTGCTCCCATCGCCGCCCCGAGGATCACCGCGACGAACGCGAGGGCGAGCCGGCGGATGGCGGTCGCGCGGTCGATGCGTCCGGCGCGGACTTCCGCGAACGCGAGGTAGAGCGCGAACGCTCCCCCCGTGAGGAGGAGGTACTGGAGCACCTGCGGGTGCGGGCTCAGCACCGCGAGCCCGATCGCCGCGGCGAGCACCCCCCAGGCCCACGCGCGGCCGTCGCGCACGCCGTACAGGAGGAGCCAGAGCACCACCGGGAGGAGGGCGGCGATGTACAGCTTGCCGTCGTGCCCCGCCCCCGCGAGCGAGGCCACGAAGCCGCCGAGCATGTACGCCACCCCGCCCGCGAGCGACCCGTAGTACCCGAGGCGCGCGGCGCGCAGGAACAGGTACGTGAACAGCCCCGCGACGAAGAGGTGCAGCGCGAACGCGAGCGACATCGCGAGGTCCGTGGGCAGGATCCCGCGGAGGATGAGCGACGGCGGGTAGAAGATGTCCCCCGCCATCCCCGCGACGTACGGGACGCCGCCCATGAGATAGGGGTTCCAGAGGGGGATGTGCCCGGTCTGGTGGAGGTAGCTCGCCGCGAACTCGCGGAAGGCGTAGCCGGCCTTGAACTGATCGCTGTTCGGGCCCGCGAGGAAGCGTCCCTGCAGGATGGGATAGGCGAGCGAGAGCGTGCACAGCGCGTAGAGCAGCGCTGCCCACCCCAGCGCGAACCGCGGCGCCGCGGAGGGTGTGCTCAGCGCCGCAGTGGCGCCGCTACTGCGTGATCTCAGTTGAGCCATGTGGGCGTTGACCGCGCACCCAGCGGTGCGCCAGGAAGAGAAGCGCGGGAAGGATCTCGAGAATGGTGAGCCAGACGCGGGAGGCGACGACGAGCAGCACGGCCTCCCCGGTGGTGAACCCCGCCTGTCGCAGCGCCGTCCCCATCACGACTTCGCGGACGCCGATACCGCCGGGGACGATGAGCGCGAGAAAGCCGATCAGGTACGAGCCGGTGAAAACTGCGACGTAGAAGCCGAGCGCGCCAGGCGCTCGGCCGAGCACGCCGTCCACGAGCACGCGGAAGGCGAGGCCGTAGAGGACCCACGACGCCGCTGAGATGAGCGCGGCGATCCAGATGGCGCGGTGCGGGAGGCGCGGGATGGCGATCGCGCGCTTGGTGAGCTTCGCGGCGATCCCGCCGAGCCATGGGAGGAGGTGCGGCGAGAGGAGCACGGCGGCGCCGATCGCGATGATGACGGCGGTCCCGGCGGCCGGCACGTGGAGCACGGGCGCGCCCGTGGCGGCGAGCACGACGAAGCCGGCCACGGTGTTGATGAGCATGATGAGGATCGACGAGCCGACGGCGGCGACGCCGGAGACGCCGTGCGCCTGGACCATGAGCGCCATGGAGCCCATGGCCCACACCTTTCCCGGAACGTAGCGTCCGAGGTTGGAGACGGTCCAGATGCGCGCGCTCTCCCAGTAGCCGATGCGCATGCGCCCCTCCCACCCGCCGAGCACCACGCGCCAGGCGCCGATGAGGAGGGCGTAGTTCGCGAGCACGAGGAGCGCGGAGAGCGCGAGGAGTCCCCACCGCGGGCGCGCCGCCGCGGCGGCCGCGGTGAGCGCCCCCCACTGGGTGTAGAGCGCGTAGGCGACGCAGGCGGCGACCACGCCTCCGAACGCGATCTTGGCGATGCGGAGCGCCGCGGTGCGTTGCGGGCGGGGGACATCGAGGGCGTCAGTGCGCGGTGGTGTCGGCAAGAATGGAGCGGTAGAGCATGGCGTAGCGGCGCGCCGCGGACTCCGGGGCGAACGTGCCGAGGGCGTGCATCCGCGCGGCCTGGCCGAGCGCGGCCGCGCGGTCGGGGTGCGCGAGGAGATCGTCGAGGGCGGCGGCGAGCGCGCCGGGGTCGCCGGCGGGGACGAGCGCTCCCGTGTGCTCGTGGCGCACGAGGTCGGCGGCGCCGTCCATGTCGAGCGCGACCACGGGGGTGGCGCAGAGCTGCGCCTCGGCGACCGTCTGCGGCTGCGCCGCGCTGTGCGCGCCGACGACGAGCGCGGCGGCGCGTCGGTAGAGGCCGAGCCGCACATCCGGCGGCGGGTGGCCGTGCCAGGCAACGCGGTCGGCCACCCCGGCGGCGCGGGCCTCGGCGTCGAGCGTCGCGCGGGCCGCGCTCCCCTCCCCCTTTCC
>JADGGM010000199.1 GCA_019689955.1 Gemmatimonadaceae bacterium | reverse complement strand
GGGCCGGGACGGTCCACTGGTACGTCCCCCGCGGCAGCCGCGCGAGCGTCCCCGCGACGAGCCGCTCGAGCGTGGCGCGCGGCACGTTCCCCACGACGACGAGCAGCATGCGCGAGGTGACCATCTGCGTCTCGTGGTACCGCCGCAGCGCCGCGGAGGCGAGCGCGGCGAGCGAGCGCTCGGTCCCCTCCACCGGGAGGCCGTACGCGTCGCCGTCGAACGCCGCCGAGTCGGCGAGGTACCGCACCAGCTCGTCCGGCTCCTCGCGGCGGCGGCGGGCCACGGCGAGGAGCTTGTCACGCGCCACGGCCACCGCGGCCGAGTCGAGCGTCGGCGCCAGGATGCGGTCCGCGAACACGGCCCACGAGGAATCGAGATCCGGGAGGAGCCCGCGCAGCCCGATCATGGTCCAGTCGGGGCCGGGCTCGACGACGATCGCGCTCCCGGTGTGCGCGAGCGCGCGGCATCGCCCGGGTAGCGCGCGGTGCCGCGTTCCGAGGCGTCGAGGAGGAGCACTTCGATCCCCGCGGTCTGCGGCGTGAGCTGGCGCGCGCCCCCCAGGAGATACAGGTTCGCGGCGACGACGTCGTTCGACGGCGCGGGGCGCTGGACCACGCGGAGCCCGCCCACCTCGTAGCTGACGGTGAGGCTGTCGATCGGGACCGCGTTCCCCTGCGCATCGGTCGCCACGATCGGCTGGTGCGGCGCGCTCGCGCACCCGGCCGCGGCGCCAGCGAACGCGGCGACCACCACGAGGCGCCGGATCACTGCGCGCTCCCGGCCGTGGCGGTGCCGCCGCCGAGCACGTAGCGGAGGATCTGCCGCGCCTCTTCCGTCCCCTCCGGGGTCGTGAGGACGCCGACGCTCATCGGTCGCCCGATGATGTAGCGCTTGGCGTACATCGCCAGATCGTGACGGGTCTGCTCCCGCATGCGGTCCACGTAGGTGCGGTAGTAGTCGAGCCCGGCCACGCTCCACCAGAACGCGAGCCCCTGCACGGTGGCCGACGTGTGCTCGAGCGCGAGCGCGTTGTTCACCTCGCGCGCCTTCTTCGCATCCTCCAGCTCCTCGTCGGTGATGTAGGTCGAATCGCCGAGCCGGCTCAGCTCCGTGAAGAGCGCCGTGAGCGCGCCGCGGAGCTTCTCGCGCGACGTGATGCCGAAGATCGTGATGGGGCCGGTCCGGCGGAGGGTCTGGTAGCCGATGCTGATCGACTGAAAGATCCCCGAGTCGACGAGGTCGTGCTGAAAGGTGGAGGTGGGACGGTCGAGCACGTCGGAGAGGACGTCGGCCGCGTACGTGGCCTGCGTGTCCACGTCCACGCTCGGCCCCTGCCAGGCGAGGATCACCGTCACGTTCGCCGCCTGCGACGACGAGAAGACCACGCCGCGGTGCGCCTCGAGGAAGGGCATCTGCGGGATCGGGTTGGCCTCGAACGGGTCGGGGGCGCGGCGCCAATCGCCGAGCTCGCGCGCCGCGAGCGCCATCACCTGCGCCGGCGTCACGTCACCGCCGACGATGAGCGCGGCGTTGTTCGGGACGTAGTAGCGGCGATAGGTGGCCTCGAGGAGCTTCGGAGTCGCGGCGGCGAGCGCTTCGGCGTTCCCTGCGACGTCCTTGCGGCCCCACGCGTCCCCCCAGAGGCGCTGGCTCACCTCGCGGTTGAGCTGCTGGACCGGATCGGCCTCGTGACGTTCGATCTCACCCAGCACGATCGCGCGCTCGCGCTCCAGATCGTCGGCCACGAAGGAGGGCTCGCGGATGAGCCGCGCGAGCAGGTGCACGCCGCGCGCGAGGTTGGCCGAGGGGAGGATGAGGTAGTAGCTCACCGTCTCCTCGGAGGTGGAGCCGTTGTACGCCGCATCGAGTCGCGCTGCCGCCGAGGCGAAGCTCTCCGGAGCCCGGCGCCCGTACGAACGAAAGAGCAGGTGCTCGAAGAGGTGCGCGTACCCCTGCTCCGTGGGCGACTGCGTGAACGCGCCGTTGCGCACGGCGATCTCGATGGTCGCCAGCGGCACGGTGTGGTTCTCGAGCGTGATGACCTCGAGCCCGTTCGCGAGCGTGTCGTGCGTGAGCACGCGCGTGAGCGCGGAGCCGCCGCGGCTCGTCTCCTGCGCCACGCCGCGCGCCGCGCTCGCGCCGAGTGCCGCCGCGAGCGCGGCGACGGCGATCGCGGTCCCGTGGCGCGGCCACGACAAAAATTGGAGAGCTCTCATGAAACACCGCTCGCCGGTCGCTGACGATCCCATCCTAGGCTCCACGCGCGCGTTCCGCCAGTAGCGCCCGCCTCGCCGGCGCCCGGGCGGCGTGCCCCGTCCGGGGCGAACGGCTCACGGCGTGGGGATCAGGACGTCGCGGAAGACGTCCGGGTGCTCGCGGTCGAACGCCTCGGTGTTGAAGGCGACGAGGAGCATCGGCGCGGTCCCGGTGTTCTCGAAGGCGTGCGAGACGCGCGGCGGGATCGTGAAGCGGTAGGCGGCGCCGCTGGGGACCTCCACGTCGCGGAGCGCGCCGTCTTCGCGGAGCCGCACACGCGCGGGCCCGAGGACCACGGCGATCTCGGTGCCGCGCTCGTGGTAGTGGTTGCCGCGGACCGCGCCCGGCGCGGTGACGACGAGGTGCACGTTGCGCTGCGCGGGGAGCATCGCCGGCTCGGCCGGCTCCACGACCACCCCACGCGAGTCGCCGTGCACTGTCAGCGGCTCGATCTCAACGCGCATGGCCCATCCACGAACGGAGCACGCGCCCCGCAGTCACCGCTCCACCGGATCGGCGGGGGTGATGGCTTCCAGCTCTTCCCGCGCGAGCTCCGCGACCCATGCCGTTCCTCCGTCGGGCTCCACACATTCCACGAGATACGTCGCCTCCCCCGCGGGCCCGAACACCTCGACGATCGTCCCACGATCCCCCACGCGCGGCTGGCGTGCGGGCGATCGCGTACCGTGCACCGCCCGCACCGGCACGTGGAGCCGGGAGACCCGTACGGCATCGAACATCTTGAAGTCGCTCCGCATCCGACCCTCCGTCGCCCGCCGCGCCTCCGGCGGGCGCTCGCGCTCCACGAGCCGGATGATGCGCTCGGCAGGCCGCTCCCGCCAGGGGAACAACGGCCCGCCGGGGCCTGCGACGGGGGATGCGCGCGGCTCAGTGTGACGATGAATCACCCGTTCCGGAGAGCGCGCGCGTCACCTTCCCGTGCTCGTCCAGGAACTCGATCCGCGACGCGCCCCCCGGTGCGACCACGAGCCGGAGCCGCGGGCGCCCTTGCGCGTCGGCGAGCACCACCGCGGCGGAGCTGTCGCGCATCTTCCCGACCACCACGCGCGTCTTCCCGGCCGCGTCGCGGAGCGCCTCCATGGCCCGCGTCTTCTCCGGGCCGTCGGGCATCGCGCGGATAGCCTGCACGCGGCGGATCACCGAGTCGATCGGGATGTCGGGGCGGTCCCACACGCGGAGCCCCGCGGCGCGGCGGCCGTTGTCGTCGGTGTACACGAGGCCGACGGTCTGGTCCTGCATGTACTGGTCGAACATCAACCCGCCGTCGGCGTGGTACCCGTTCGCGTCGTGCGCAACGCTCGTCCCCACGCCGCCGTTCTCGGTCCCCTCGTCGTTGAAGAAGAGGATCCCGGCCTGGCCGCGCGGGTGCGGGTACTCCGTGCCGCGGATGATGAGCCCCGGGTACTGGGCCTTGTTGGAGAGGATGAGCCGCGGCGTGCCGTCCTTCTCCACGATGTTGATGCGGCCGACGTCGATCTCATCGAACTGCGGATGCTTCGGCTCGCGGAACGCGGCGAGGGAGAGCACGACGAGGAGCGTCGTGGTCGCGAACGCGTAGCCCTTGAGGAAGCGCAGATCGCGCGATGGGTCGCTCGGCATGTACCCTCTCTCTCGTGCGTGTCGTATCGGCGGCGGGCCCGCACCGGACCCGCCGCCCACGATCGCCGCTACCGCGCGGCGATCGAGAAGTTGGGGTTGGCGTTCGTCTCCTCCGGCGGGATCGGGACGCAGAGGGTGCTCCCGAAGCTGGGCGCGCCGGCGGGACGATAGAACGGCGCCCCGGCCGGGTCGGCGAGCACCGCCGTCAGCGGCACCGAGGGGTTCCGCCGCAGGTCGCCGAGCTTCTTCCCCTCGAGCCAGAAGTCGCGCGCGCGCTGGTTGAGCAGCTCGGCCATCACCGACAGCGTGTCGGTGGCGCCCGAGTACGCGCCCTGCCCGCCGACGCCGCGACGCTCGTCGATGAGCGCGAGCGCCGCCGTCGTGCTCCCATCCTGGTGCAGCGCCGCCTCGGCGGCGATGTACCGCGCCTCGAGCCCCGACGCGAGGCGAATCGGGTCCGCGTAGCTCGTGTACTTCCCCTGGACGATGTACGGCAACCCGTTGAGCGTCGACTGCGTCGCCACCTGCGTGCTGTCCACGGGCACGCGAGCGTCACCCACACGGTAGCGCACCGGCGCGACGAGATTGCCGCTGATCGTCAGCAGGTGGAACTGGTTGCTGAGCGTCGCGAGCGTGCTCGAGCTCGCGCTCGTCACCACGTTGGCGATGAACGACGGCGGCACCAGCCCCGCCGCCGTCGCGGCGTTCGCGTATTGGCCGGCCTGCAGGTACGCCCGCGCGAGGCCGACGTTGGACGCATTCACGATGTCCGTCGCCCCCGCCGCCGTCCCCACCGTGACGGCCGTCGTGAAGCGGGCAATCGCCGAGTCGAGCAGTTGCGCATCGCTCAGCTCCGGCCCGCTCTGCACCACCCCACTGCACATCGTCTCGGCCATCAGCTCGAGCGCGAACCCCGCGTTCATCGACGCACGCGCGAGGTTCGCGTCCGAGCCCGCGTTCGCCCCCGCCTCGAGCGCCGTCACCGCGTTCTCGTTGGACGCGATCGCGAGGCTCAGGAGCGCGAAGAAGTCCGTGTTGATGTCGTCGGTCGAGGAGAAGCTGCGCGCCGACAGCCGGTTCGTTTGCAGCCGGACCGCCCCGGTCCACAGCTCCTCCGCGATCAGCCCGCCGTACACGGCGACGTTCTGATAGGCGATGTACAGGTTCGTCTGGGCCGAGAGCGACAGCGTCTGCCCATCCTTCGTGGGATCGAACTTCCCCGCATCGATCACGGACGGATTCGTGACGTCCATGTTGCACGCCGCGGCGGCGAGCACCACCGCGCACGTCAGCACCGGTCCGCGCATCGGTCGCAGAAGACTGGTCATGGGACTCTCGCTTAGAACTGAACGTTGAGGCGGACCACCCAGCGCCGCGGCTGGGGCACGGTGAACTCCTCGGTCGTGGCGAGCTGCAGGGTCCCCGTGGTCGTGGTGTTCGAGATCACCTCCGGGTCCCACCCCTGGAAGCCCTTGTCCTTCCACAGGTGCAGGTTCCGCCCGGCGAGCGTGAGCGCCGCCCCCGACGCGCCGAAGCGCCGTGCCACCTGGCTCGGGATCGAGTACGTCAGCGAGAGCTCCTGCAGCCGCACGAAGTCCGTCGACTGGAGGTAGCGGTCGAGCACCAGCCCCACAGGATGACCGTCCTCGGTCACGAACGACCCGAAGCGGGCGATCATCTCCGCCTTCGAGTATCCGCCTTCCCCCGCCGGGAGGTTCATCTCCGCGCTGGTGCCGGTGAGGTCGCGGATGAGCGGCGTCAGGTTCAGGAGCTTGGCGCCGCGCTGGCTCGTGAACAGCGCGTACAGCCGCACGTTGCGGAAGAGCGTGAACGTGCTGCTCAGGTTCCCCTGGAACGTCGGGAGCTGCGGCCCGGCGCAGACCGGCGTGTTGGTGACGGTCGCGACGCCGGTGGTCGTGTCGATGCTGAGGATCGTGCTCGAGTACCACGCGGCGAGCGGTCGCCCGGGGGTGTAGCGGATGGTGAGGTCGGGGCTGATCTCGGCCTGGTTCGGGATGACGATCCCGCCGAGGCTCACCAGGCGGTTGCGCAGCGTGCTCCCGGTGAACGCCAGGTCCCACGTGAAGTTGTCCTTCGCGATCGGCGTCCCGCGCAGCGTGAGCTCGATCCCGCGGTTGTCGACCTTCCCCGCGTTCACGTACGGGTTCGCCGTGTAGGCGAGCGACGGCGCGAGCGGGTTCTGGAGCAGGAGGTCGGAGGTGCGCTTGTCGTAGTACGTCAGCTCGAGGCCGAGGCGTTCGTGGAACAGGCCGAGGTCGAACCCGCCCTCGAGCTCCGTCCCGCGCTCCGGCTTGAGGTTCGGGTTCCCCGGGCTCGCCTGCACGACGCCCGGCCCCACGCCCCCACTCGGCGTCACGTAGGGGAAGGGCACGTAGGTCCGGAGCGACGCGCCGGGCT
>JADGGM010000198.1 GCA_019689955.1 Gemmatimonadaceae bacterium | reverse complement strand
CCCCCACGAACGCAAAAAGAGGCGCAACCCGTGCGCCTCCTCCCACTCCTCTGGCACGCGATCCGCGAGAGCTTCGCGCGCCTGTTCACGCGGATCGCGCGCCCGTAGCCCACTCCCCACGCGCACGCTGCACCGCGCGCGTGATCGCCCGCGCCGCGTGCTCACGTGCCACCGCGCCGCGCCACTCGGCCGGCCCGGTGAGATCGCCGCGCACCTCGATCCCGTCGGCCACGTGCGACGACGCCGCCGCGATCGTCTCCGCGTCCGCCGGCCGCCCCGCAAGCGCGCGCTCGACCTCCCTCGCCCGCGATGGCGTGGAGCCGATCCCGGTGACGGCGATCTGCGCCCGCTGCATCGCATCGCCCGCGAGCGTCACCACCGCCGCGACGCCCACGAGCGCATAGCGCGACGCCGGGTGCGGGTACTTCTCGTACGCACCGCCGGTCCCCACCGCGGGGACCAGGATGCGAATCTCCGTCAGTACCTCATCGCTCGCGAGCGCCGTCGTGAGGAGGTCGACGAAGAACTCCTCCGCGCGGATCGTGCGCGCACCGCGCGGGCCCACTGCCGTCATCTCCGCCCCCACCGCCAGCATCACCGCCGGCAGATCGGCCGACGGGTCCGCATGCGCGAGGCTCCCGCCGATCGTCCCCATGTTGCGCACCTGCGCGTCCCCGATCTGCGACGCCGCTTCGGGGAGGATCGGGAGCATCTGCCGCAACAGCGGCGAGCGCTCGAGCGTCGCGTGCGTCGTCGTCGCGCCGATCACGATCGCGCCGTCCACCTCGCGCACCCCCGAGAGGCTCGCGATGTGCCGCACGTCGATCAGGTGCTTGGGCTGCGCGAAACGCAGCTTGAGGAGCGGGATGAGCGAGTGCCCCCCGGCGAGGAGCTTCGCATCGTCCTCGTACGTCGTGAGGAGCGCGATCGCATCCTCCACGCTCCCCGGCCGGTGATACTCGAAAGGCGCAGGATACACGGCTACCCCCTCCGCGTCGCGGACTGGATGGCCTGCCACACCGTGGCCGGCGTGAGCGGCATGTCGAGGTGCGTGATGCCGAAGGGCGACAGCGCGTCGAGCACTGCGTTCGCTACCGCGGGCGTCGACGCGATCGTCCCCGCTTCACCCACCCCCTTGATGCCGAGCGGGTTGACGGGAGACGGCGTCACCGTGCGGTCCGTCTCGAACAGCGGGAGCATGTCCGCCTTGGGGACCGCGTAGTCCATGAGCGACGCCGTGAGCAGCTGTCCACCCTCATCATAGACCGCGCGCTCCCACAGCGCCTGCGCCGTCCCCTGCGCGATCCCGCCGTGGAGCTGCCCGTCGACGATCATCGGGTTGATGACGTTCCCCACGTCGTCCACCGCCACGTAGCGCAGCACCTTCACCACCCCGGTGCGCGGGTTCACCTCCACCGTGCACACGTGGGTGCCGAACGGGAAGGTGAAGTTCGACGGATCGTAGAAGCTCGTCGCATCCAGCCCGGGCTCCGTCCCCGCCGGCATGCTGTGCGCGAGGTACGCCGCGAGCGAGACCTCGGCGAACGTCTTGCCACGGTCCGGGGAGCCCTTCACGGAGAACCGCCCGCCAGAGAACTCCACGTCCTCGGGCGCCGCCTCGAGCAGGTGGGCAGCGATCCGTCGCCCTTTCTCCTTGATCTTCTCGATGCTCATGTGGATCGCCGTCCCTCCAACGGCGCCGCTGCGGCTCCCGTACGTCCCCATCCCGAACGGCACGCGCCCCGTGTCGCCGTGAACGATCTCGACGTCGTCGATCGCGATCCCCAGCTCGTCGGCGGCGAGCTGCGCGAAGGTGGTCTCGTGCCCCTGCCCGTGCGAGTGCGAGCCGGTGAAGATCGTCACCTTCCCCGTGGGATGGACGCGCACGGTGGCGCTTTCCCAGAGCCCGGCCTGCGCGCCGAGCGAGCCCACGACCTGCGACGGCGCGAGCCCGCACGCCTCGATGTACGACGAGATCCCGATCCCGAGATACCGCCCCTCGCGCCGCGCCGCTTCCTGCTCGGCGCGGAACGCGTCGTAGCCGATCATCTGCAGCGCGCGATCGAGCGCCGGGGCGTAGTTCCCGCTGTCGTACGAGAGCGCCACCGGAGTCTGGTACGGGAAGCTCCCCGCCGGGACGAAGTTCCGGCGCCGGAGCTCCGCCGGATCGATCCCGAGCTGCCGCGCAGCGATGTCCATCGTGCGCTCCAGCACGTAGCACGCCTCCGGGCGCCCGGCGCCACGGTACGCATCCACCGGCGTCGTGTGCGTCAGCACGCCGTCGACCTCGGCGTAGATGGTCGGGAAGGCGTAGACGCCGTTGAGGAGCGTCCCGTAGAGATACGTCGGGATCGCCGGGGCGAAGAGCGAGAGGTGGGCGCCGAGGTTGGCGACGGTCTTCACGCGCAGCGCGAGCACCGTGCCGCGCGCATCGAACGCCATCTCCACGTCGGTCACGTGGTCGCGCCCGTGCGCGTCGGTCATGAAGCTCTCGCGCCGCTCGGCCGTCCACTTCACCGGCCGTCCGAGCTGCCGCGTGGCCCAGCACATCACCACCTCTTCCGGGTACACGAAGATCTTCGAGCCGAACCCGCCGCCGACGTCGGGCGCGATCACGCGGAACTTGTGCTCCGGCACGCCGAGCACGAACGCCCCCATGATCAACCGATGCACGTGCGGGTTCTGCGACGTGACGTACAGCGTCAGCTCGTCCGTCGCGCCGTTGTACGACGCGAGCGCCGCCCGCGGCTCGATCGCGTTGGGGATGAGCCGCTGGTTCACGAGCCGCTGCCGCACCACCGTCGCCGCGCCGCGGATCGCCGCGTCGGTCTTCTCCGCATCGCCGATCGTCCAGTGGAAGCACACGTTGTTCGGCGCGTTCGCGTGGACCACCGGCGCGCCGGGCTGCATCGCGGCCACCGCGTCCGTCACCGCGGGGAGCTCCTCGTACTCCACCGCCACGAGCTCCGCCGCGTCCTTCGCCGTGTACGGCGTGTCCGCGATCACCACCGCCACCGCCTCCCCCACGTAGCGCACCTCGTCCACCGCGATCGCACGCCGGTCGGTGAGCTTCATGTCCGGGAGGACCCACCCCACGGGGATCCCGTTCACCCCGCCCGCGGCGAGGTCCGCGCCGGTGTACACGGCGTGCACGCCGCGCGCGCGGCGCGCCGCGTCGGTGTCGATGCGCGTGATGCGCGCGTGCGCGTACGGGCTGCGCACGAACGCCGCGTACGTGGTCCCGGGGAGCGTGATGTCGTCGGTGTAGCGGCCGCGGCCGGTGATGAAGCGGAGGTCCTCACGCCGCGTGACGCGCGCGCCGATGAGCGGGCGCGTGGGAGTCGTCGCTGTCGCCATGGCTCCTCCCGCTCAATCGGCGGCGACGGGGGCGACGGAGACGGGGGTGAACACGCGCCCCTCGCGCCCCGCCTGGTCGGTGCTCGGCGCCTCCATCTCCTGCGCCGCGCGCTGCACCGCCTTCACGATGTTGTGGTAGCCCGTGCACCGGCACAGGTTCCCCTCGAGCCCGGCACGGATCTCCGCTTCGCTGGGGTGCGGGTTCGCGCGGAGGAGTCCGTACGCGGCCATGATCATCCCGGGGGTGCAGAAGCCGCACTGCAACGCGTGCTCCTCGCGAAAGGCCGCCTGCAACGGGTGCAGCGTGCCGTCGTGCGCCAGCCCTTCGATGGTGAGCACCTCGGCGCCGGCGGCCTGCACGGCGAACATCGTGCAGGCTTTCACGCTGCGCTCGCCATCGAGCACGACCGTGCACGCGCCGCACTGGCTGGTGTCGCACCCGACGTGTGTTCCGGTGAGGCCGAGCGTGTCGCGCAGGTAGTGCACGAGCAACATCCGCGGCTCGACGTCGTGCTCGTGCGTGATGCCGTTGACCGTGAGCGAGATCCGTGTCATGGCGCACTCCGAGTGGCGCGGGAACCTACCATGCGCCACGGCGCGCGGAGCGTCAAGTCACGGTGTGGGGGCGCTGCGAGGTGCGGGCGATGCAGCGAGCTCGGCCGGTGTCGCGCGCCGCGCTACGCGCCGGTGCCGGGGGAGCGGTCGCTGATGAAGCGCGTCGCGCTCCACGTGAGCCGCCACGCGCGCGTCTCGCCGGGCTGGAGCCACGCGGCGTTCTTCCACCCGCCGAGCGCTTCCGTGAGCGAGCCCGCGCCGCCGATGCAGGGCTCGAAGCCGAAGTTGCAGTACGCGCGCTTGCGCCGAAACGGCGTCCACCCGCGGCGGTTGATCCAGAGCCCGAAGTGCGGCACCTGCGAGGTGTCGAACGTCACGTCGAGCCGCGCCCCGTCCTCCTCGACCGCTGCGCACCCCACCGGCATGTCGAGGAAGAGCATGCACGCGTACGACCGCGCGACCGCGTCGGGGTGGCTGAAGTCGATCAGCTTGCCACGGATCGCCGCGCGCGGCCAGCGGAGCTCCGTTCCCTGACCGCCGAGCTCGATCCCGTGCTGTGCCCACACCCGCGTGCGCGTCCCCTCGGGGAAGATGAGGCGCGTCTGCTTCGTGAGCGGGAGGAGCGGGTGCGCGGCCCACACGAAGGGGAGCGGCACCGCGCCATCGTTGGTCACGGAGTAGCGCATCTCGACGCGGTCGTCGTTCCCCACGAACACGCCGCGCGCGAAGCGATACGGCATGCGCCGCCCCATCCACCCCGACACCGCGTACATCCCTTCGGGGCGCGTCTCCAGCGTGAACGTCGTCGGCTGGGACCACAGCTCGCCGTGGTCGGGGAGGGAGAGCCCGCCGTAGCGCGCGACGTGCGACGGGAGGGTGCACGTGGCGATCGTGGGGAAGCACTCGTCGTACCCGCCGGTGTCGCCGGTCTCGACGTACGAGGCGCCGTCCACGGGGGTCGTGTACGGGATCGCCTCGTTCCGCCACAGCCACTCGCGCCCGCCGAGCACGAGCGACGCGATCTTCCCGCCGAGCGCGGGGATGATGACCACCTTCGTCTGCCCCGCACGCAGCTCGGCGAAGCCGAACGTCTGGGGCTCCTCGTGCGCTTTCTTCACGTGAGGGAGAGCACGTCGATCCCGCGGGTCGCGAAGATGCGCGCCACCGCGTCACCGATCTTGTTGTTCGGCGTGCTGGCGCCCGCCGTGATCCCCACGCGCACCGGTCCCGGCGCCGCGAGCCACCCCGCCGTCTCCACCTCCCCCGGCTGCCCGATGGGTTTGTGGCGGATCGTGCCGCGCTCCACGTCCAGGCACGTCGCGTCCTCCACGTGGTACGTCACCACGCGCTCCGCGCAGATCGCGGCGAGCGACATCGTGTTGCTCGAGTTGTACCCGCCGACGACGACCATCACGTCGAGCGGCTCGGCGAGCAGCTCCTTCACTGCGTCCTGCCGGTCCTGCGTCGCGCTGCAGATCGTGTCGAACGACCGGAAGTTCGCGGCGCGGTACGCGGCGCCGTGCGCGCGCTCCATCGCCGTCCCGATCGCCTCGGCGATCGCCAGCGACTCGCTCGCGAGCATCGTCGTCTGGTTCGCCACCCCGATGCGGCGCAGGTGGACCGCCGGGTCGAACCCCGGCGACACCGCGTGCGCGAAGCGCGCGAGGAGCGCCGCGCCGTCCGCCCGCCCCTCGATGTACGCGCACACCAGCTCCGCCTCCGCCATGTCGCGCACCACCAGGAACGCGCCCCCGGGGTAGCGCTGCACCTGCGACGCCGTCGCCCGCGTCTCCTCGTGGTAGTGCTTGCCGTGGATGAGCGCGGTGAAGCCGTCCTTCGCGTACCCCTCCACCCGCTTCCACACGTTGAGCACCGAGCCGCACGTCGTGTCGACCATCACGCACCCGATCCCGCGCAGCGTCTCGAAGTCGCGGATCGTCACGCCGAACGCGGGGAGGATCACCACGTCGGCCGGGCCCACGCGCGAGTAGTCGAAGCCGGCCGGGCCCGGCATGAGGATCTCCACCCCCATCGCGCGCAGCTTCGCGTTCACGTGCGGATTGTGGATGATCTCCCCCACGAGCACCACGCGCCGGTCCGGGAACTTGGCCCGCGTCTGGTAGGCGTAGTCCACCGCGCGCTCGACCCCGTAGCAGAAGCCGAACTCGCGCGCCAGGCGAACCGTGGTGTCCTCAACCGTGAGCGTAAAGTCGCGTTCCCGCAGCAGATCCACCAGCCGGCCCGAGTAGTCGGCGTCGAGCGTTTCCTGGACCGCCGCCTTGAGGCCGAACCCCTTCCGGAAGTACGCGGAGCTCTCGTGCTGAGGCATTCTTTAAGTTACAGGTGAAGTGGGCGAAACGGGATGGCGCCTCGCCCCCGCCTACCC